>CALZEK010000257.1 GCA_945639745.1 uncultured Bacillaceae bacterium | reverse complement strand
CAATACATTCACCTCTTCTGCAATATAACATTTATATTATATCATGAATATATAACCGTTTAAAAATAAATACATAAAAAAGACCTTTGCAATTCGCAATGGCCTTTTAAATCAATATAGTATTATATAATAGCAATTAGTCTTCTGAAAGAATATATATTTCAGGTTTATCTGTTAATGCAGCTACTGCAACGCCACCTAAGCCAATATGTGCAGCCAATACCGCACCAAATTCAAAAATCATCGTTTTAGCTTCTGGTATTTCATTTTTAATTAATTCTTCCAATTTACGGGCATTTTCTTCTTGGTCAACGTGACTGATACAAATTAATTGATTCGGGAAACTGGCAGAATCGTCTTTAACTTTTTCTGCCATACGACTGTAAACTCGATTCTTCCCACGAACTACACCTGTGGAATAAAGTTTCTCGTCATCGACAGATAAAATTGGTTTAACATTTAAGGCTGTTCCAATATATCCAGCAGCTTTCGAAAGACGCCCACCTTTAACTAACCAGTCTAGTTTTTCAACTGTTAGATAAACAGCCATATGGTCTGCATTCCATCTTGCTTGTTCAACAACATCTTCAAATGAATATCCTGCTTTCGACATTTCTAAAGCTTGGATAGCAATGATTGTTTCTGAAACAGTTGCACTATTACTGTCAACAACCTCAATATTAAAATCTGGATAATTTTCTTTGTAATCATTTACAACACTTTGAATCACTTGGAAAGTACCAGACAATTGTTTCCAAAGTGATATGATTAATACATCTTCACCTTGCTCACGATATTTGTCGAGTATCGCCTGAATTTGCCCTGGTGATGGTTGTGATGTTGAGGGCATTTTCCCTGCTTTCATCGCTTCATGTAAATTTTCTAAGCTCATTTCATGTCGATCCAGATAAGCTTCTCCGTCAACTATTATGCTTAACGGGATAAAGTCATAATCAAATTTTTCTTGTAACCAGGTGTTTTGATCTGCACCAGAATCGATAATTATTTTCACCATAATTATGCTCCTTTTCTTTTTCTATAGATATACTTTGTCAAATATAGCACACTTCTTAAAAATGAACAACTATACCAAAACTGTCACTTTTTTTAACGTTAATGCTTTCAGGCTTCCATCCACTCTACTTCAATCACTTCAATTTCTGAAAGGATATCTAATTGGTTTAGAACTTTTTGTAAAATGGTCTCAGCATGTTGTCGACTGTTCGAAACAACTCCGAAACCTAGAGAACTAAGATCTAAACTGTCTAAATAATCTACCTCTGCCGTACTTATTCGGAATTTATGTCGAACGCGATCCGTGACACTTTTTATAATACGACGCTTTTCTTTTAATGATGTTATATATTGAAAATGGATCGTTACTTTTATTCCCATTAAATGCATACAAATCCCTCAATCATATTTTATCCATTATTCTCGTTATAAATCGTTTCATAAATGTCTTTAATTTCATCATTGAACACAACAAAAATAATTTTCTCAACATGTTTCAAAGTAGGAATCAACTTTCTAATGGTTGAGATAGCAATCTCAGTAGCTTCTTCAAGCGGATAACCATAAACTCCTGTACTTATAGCTGAAAACGCAATGGTCTTTAATCCTTTATCATCCGCTAACAAGAGTGAATTTTCATAACATTCAGCTAATAAATTGGCTTCATTTTTGGTACCATTTCGATATATCGGTCCTACCGTATGGATAATATACTCTGCTGGTAAGTTGAAGCCTTTTGTCATTTTAGCTTCACCAGTATGAGCACCACCTAGTTCTTTAGTAGCTTCTAATAACTCTGGTCCAGCTGCCTTATGTATGGCACCATCTACTCCGCCACCACCTAATAAGGAGCGATTCGCAGCATTCACAATGACGTCGACATCTAAAGTGGTGATATCAGCTCTTAAGATGGATATTTCAATACCCATTTTTTCCTCCTTTATTCAGAATAGTAATTAGTCTAAAAACTCTCCAATTTTTTCAATTAATTTATCTGAACTATTTAGAATTTCACCTCTTAACTTCACCAAACCGACTGTATACAAGTTAATATATGAAAATTGTGATTCAGCAATTTTATCTAAGGCTTCAATCTTTTGTTGGTTACCATGTGTTCCTTGACGCGTATCTGTATATAAACCTAATATTGGTCGCTCTAACGAGTAATAGTAGCCTAATTCTGCCGATAAGCCACTGTCAGGTGTTACACCATCAAGCATTGCAATTAACATATCTGCTTCTTCTAAATAAGCATTATCGCCTTGGGCAATGGCAATTGAATCTGCAAATCCAGACTTATCATTTATAGAAGCATTTTCTTGTGGTAAATAAACCTCAACTTTATCACCATATGTCTCGCGAATTTTACCAACCACATATTCGTTATACATTTGTTCCATTTCATTAAATAAAGGTGCTCCAAAGTAAATTTTAAAACTCATTTGTGTTCCCCTTCCCATTATTTATTAAACCCTACAAACCCAATTT
>CALZEK010000256.1 GCA_945639745.1 uncultured Bacillaceae bacterium | reverse complement strand
AGTAAAACAAAAGAGCTTGTTTATATGGGAAAAGTATATGACGGCACGCAAGCTTATCAACATGGTCTTTTAAATGAATTGGTAGATTCTAATGATTTAGACAACCATGCCCTTAATATGGCAACACGGATTGCCTCTCAATCACCGCGATCTTTGCTTGCCATTAAACGTGCTGTAGCTGAAAGTACAGAAAGTGCTCCTGAATTATGGGAAGGAACAACTTCATTTGTTGATCCTGAAGATTTCCCAGAAGGTGTGAGCGCATTTGTAGAAAAACGTAAACCACGCTTTAATCCAAGATAAATTAAAAGCATCTGAATCAAAAGATTCAGATGCTTTTATTATTTTAGAAATAAGATATTAGGTTAATTGAGGCTTTTTTGATGCAATGAATTTTAAAATATAATGTTTAATCATTGAGAATTGTTCTTTGATGCGTTGGATCCAATAAGCAATATAGTCTTCAAAACGATCAACCATATCATTCGTTCGATTATTAATTAACTGTTTTAAAATGATTAAATCAATTTTAAGTTGGATGATTTGGAAATCAACCGTTTCATTAATTGCATCCATTTGTTTATCTTTGATGTTTTTCATTTTAGTAAAGAAAGGTGGTTGAACAATCGTTGTTTCACCAATTTTTTCTTTATGTGGAGAAAATACAAGAATACTTTTACGAATTATTTTTAATAATATATTTGGTTCAATTTGGTGGTGAGGAATAGGGATAACATGGCTTCCCGTTGTTTTACGTGTCTCTTGTGCTGCAATGATATCTTCTGGCGAGACAAAACTGCTTAAATAATAATGTGTACTAATTCGACCGACATCAAGCCGTGAAGCAATTAACCTGACCATTTTCATTGATGTCCCAATAATCAATAGTCGATCAACATTTAATTTATTTAGTTTATTTTTAACATCATTTAAATGTTTATCAGATGAAAAGATAGCCCGTTTAACAGCAGCAATGGTTGTTTTTTCATATTTAGCAGATTTCCCTGCAACTTTATTACCATTAACGATCAATAAGCCATCATCAATAATTGCTGGTATATTGTGTTCATGTGCAAATTGAATGGCATTTGTACTTTTACCCGTACCACTCTTTCCAATTAGCGTATAAACAATCATTCTATCATCTCAAAGTCATTTTACATTAATCAAATAAATTATGCTAGAAAAAAATCAAACAGCTATGAATTAATGCTAATCTAAGAGCGATTATACAATGGAGGTTTATTTTATAAATGATAAAATGAACTAAAACCGACAGAAGTATTATTAAAAATCTCCTGTTTGATATATAGACGAGAAGGAAGTAATGATTACTTAGTTGAATTTATTTATCACGACAGTGCTATGTATCTTGTGGATTAAAAGTGTTATTAAAAAATATAAAGTAAAAGATAAATACTATTTATATAAGATGCCCTCTGAAGTCTTCGGACTGACAGTGAAAGCTTGGTAGAACTTAGGTAGTAGCTATGCCAATAATAGTTCCGACCGAAGTTAAGATGTGTCTTAACATAGGTTGCCCGTAGGGAGAGTGTAGAAAGGCAATGATTTTTAATAATAATGGCTGAACAAAAGACCCCGTTAATATTGGGAGATGGCACCTTTGGTGAGACGTGGCTTCCAACGATAGCCGTTGTTATATATGCAAGAGATTGTATCAAATGCGACCCGTGGTACGACAATTGTCGACAAGCCTTGGTCAACAGGTAGGTAGAAGCTCCTTTATGGCTTCGGATATTATCGTTTCACATAAAAGAAACGGCGTTGACAGTACGAGGAAAAAGAATTATGGTCTTTTGCATAGGACGTATACTGTGTATTAGTATTATTTACTGTGGTATACAATGGTTTATAATATGGCAGTATGTGACCTTAGTTTTCTTGAGAGGCTAGGTAGATGGTTTCTTTCCCTACTCGGGACACATAAAAGAGTATCATTCCGCAGGCAGTCGGCTAATACTGTCCATTCTACATTTATTGGTGCGTTGGTCCAACGGTTACGACGCTAGACTGTCAATGGTGGCACCCTGTAAGGGAAACTTTATAGGTGGATTTCGCTAAGTCGGTGAAGTCTAAAAGCTGCAGGAGGTAATTCTGTGGAATATGATAATACCGAGCAAGCACTTATTTCAAATCAAAAGGGACAAATAGGGCAAACGTTCTTTGAATACTTAATGTCATCAAAGAATATTCCTTGTTTTAAGCCACTTGGTAGTTATTTATATGATTATATTATTATATATAATAACACGCCGCTAAGAGTGGAATGTAAAAGCTCTTCAACCTATGAGAATGGAGCCATTACTTTTCCCATAAATCACTCCTCTGGCAGAAAGAATACTTCTCCATATACGAAAGAAGAAGTAGATTTAATTTTCTGTTATAGTATAATTACAAAAGAATATTGCCTGCTTACTTCTGTATTCTTTGAAGAAAAGAAATGTATTTCTATTCGTTCGGGAAATGGTATAGCGGGTAATA
>CALZEK010000255.1 GCA_945639745.1 uncultured Bacillaceae bacterium | reverse complement strand
TTGTTGAAGCCAAAAATTAAATAAATCGATTGATAAAGACATAATAGAAGAAAGAGTTCACTTCTTTATGTCTTTTTTTATAAAATGAATGATTATTTTAATTTTCACTTGTTATAATAATAAAACTCTTGTGGTAAAATGAAATGAAGCTAGATAAGTGATTTTTAATAATTTACCAGAAAGGAGAGGATATGTATGGAACAAATAATTGGTAATCAAAAACTTATTCTCGAGGTCGGAGATATTGCAGAAAAGCAAACAGATGCAATTGTCAATCCAGTAAATGGGCGTTTATCAGGTGGTGGTACGGTAGATGAAGCGATTCGACGTCATGCGGGAGATGGTTTAACAAAAGAATTGGCTGATTTATTTAAAAATCAGTTACGTAGTGAACAACTGCCAACAGGAGAAGCAATGATCACTTCAGGCCATGATGCACCGGTGAAATATATCATTCACGCAAGAGGTCCTGTATGGGATGGAGAAAAAGAAGCCAGACAAAAAGAGTTGGCTAAGACTTATACAAATTGTTTATTACTTGCAAAAGAGCATGGAGTAAAAAGTATCGCATTTCCTTCTATTTCGACTGGTATTTATCATTTTCCAATTAATCTTGCCGCAAAGGTAGCACTGAAAACGGTTGTTGAATTTTTACAAGAAGGAGATTTTGGAGATGTTACTTTCACTTTATTTTCCGAGAGGTCTTATGAAGTCTACGTAAATGAATTGAAAGAATTGCTGAAATAGTTGTTAAGGACTTGAAGATGATTCTATAAATAGAAGGGAGTTTTGCAATATGGAATATGTTGATATCTGGCATGATGTCGGAGAAAAGGACAGATACGCAAATCGAGTAATGAAGCGAGATAAGTTTGACGTTATTCATATCCATTTAAAAGAAAACGAAGAAATGGGTGCTCATCATGCAAAAGAAGAAACACTCATTATCGTTCGCAATGGGCGTGTTCAATTTACTGTTGAGGGGAAAGTTGTCGAGCTGACGAATGAAAGTATCTTACAAATGGACCCTTATGAAAAACATGACTTAAAAGCACTTGAAGAGACGGATTTATTTTTATTAAAATTTAAATAGTATCATTTAAAAGGCTGGATTTTTATTCCAGCCTTTTCTTTCTATCTAAACAGAGAAAATGTTTAATCGATGAAAATTAAACTGTTTTTCGCACCTTTATTTTACCAAGGATATCCTTAACAGATGCTTTAGCACTTTTAGAAATGATCCTCACCGAACTGTTACCAAACTGAATTCCAGCTATCAGTTGGCCGTGTGCTTTTAAAGTATTTAATACACCATATTTTTGACTGACAACACTGAGTGTGGGAACCGTCACTTGGATGCCACCAAATGTCTCTGCTTGGATAATGCGTTCATTAATTAATTGACTAATGAGTGGAACTTCTTCCATATCGTATGAAAGGTTAATATCATTTCCTGTTGCATTAATCACATAATCAAAGTTAATCCTTTCGTCATTATCAAGCTCGAAAGTAAATGAAGACTCATTTTTAGTAACCTGAACTAAATTATCATAAACTTGAAAAACATTCTCATCCCAGGCTTTGATGAGGTCTTCACCTGTTTCTGGCGGGAAGGGAGCACGTAATTTATCCCATGCTTTATAATATTTATCTAAGAAAAGATGTTTATCCGCTTCAGTTAAGGTAGACCAAATATCAGTTTGCAGTAAGGTAATATTTTTCAGGACAGCTTGAATCATGTCAATTTCACTTTGATGGGCGAGTTGACTTTTAATCGATTGTTTAGAACCAAGTGATTCCGCTGTTAAGGCTTCATCAAGTGATAATTTTTGAAATCTGAGTTCTTTTTTAAACCAAGCTAGGTAAGTTGCTAAAGTAATGAGTCCATTATGTTTAGCCTTTTCCTACTCAATATTTTCCAGCGTAATGTATTGATTTTCAATTGAGTCGACATCACTAATAAGTGTTTTAAATGTACCTGAACGTGAAAAGAAAGCGACTTTTATATCTGGACGGTGCGCAAATGTATATCTAAACACATCAATACTTGTCAGCCCCATACCAATGACACCAAGACTTGCACCCTGGGGTAATTTAGCTAACTTCTCTTGCATTGGGAAGGGATCAGCAATTGTATGAGGATGATCATTCAAGTCATAAGGGTCTTTATAAGGAAAAGTACCAGTACACAAATGAACCGCGTCAAAATCCGCTGTCTGAGAAGCCCAGGTGAGACGATAATCTTGATTTACAATTCGAATCGATTCAACCTCGTCATAAATGACTTTTGCTTTTGATTCAGCAAGCCATTCATTCATCCGCTCAGCAACATAGGCACCAAACTCAGCCCGGGGATAAAATTTGTTTTCTGGCTGATTATCCTTGTGACGTACTTTAATCCAGTCGACAAAATCATGATGATTATTAGGCTTAATAGAAGTAAGCTTTGCCGCTTGGTTCATCAATAAACCAGGATCATCTGCTTGAAAGGCTTTTCCTGTCCCAAATGTTTTTTTATCAG
>CALZEK010000254.1 GCA_945639745.1 uncultured Bacillaceae bacterium | reverse complement strand
TTCAGGAATTCTTTTTTTCCACTCATCATAGGAAAGATCTAAATGAACAACAATCCCATTATTCATACAAGCATCTTTATTAATCACACTCTTAAATGCGCCTCCGCCTAAAGAGATAACAGTATTTCTTTGTTTTGTATAATAATTAATGAGTTCAGCTTCTTTTTCTCTGAAAGAAACTTCTCCATAACGTAAAAATATTTCTGTAATTGGTAACTTATAAGCAGTAACAATTTCTTCATCGATATCAACAAATGAGTAATTCAATTTATGAGCAATAGCTTTTGCAATTGTAGTTTTACCAACACCCATAAATCCATTAAAAATAATTGTTTTTTTATTCATTTATAACATCCTTATTGTTCATTTAAAATTAGTTGATTTCCTTAAATGCTTTATGGACTTTCTTACGACCTTCATTAATTTCTGGATGGAATTGAATTGATGCAGCTTCACGCGTTTTTTCAACGTTACGAACAGCTTTTTTTAATTGTTTTTTTATTTTTCTATTTTTAGAAATAAGTGACTTTGAAATTGAAAGTCCAGCAACTGTACCTTGTTCTCGTGCAACTTTAGCACTTTCAATACCTGTAATATTACCTGAAACATAAACCCCCGATACAGGTGTCTCCATTTCGTCATTGTGAACAGGAACGTGTCCCCCTAATTCTTCTATATATTTAAATGGACAACCAACTACAGAAGCAAGTTCGGCTAATGGATATAGTCCACCAGCAATACAAACAAAATCAACAGGAATTGTTTTTTCTGTTCCTTTAATTAATTTACCTGTTGAGCTAATTGTTGCCATTGTAACAGATTCTACTTTATCTGTTCCGTTAATTTCAATAACTGCTTTTCTTAAATGGATTGGCATATCCCACATTTTAATTCCTTTTTTAGGAAAAAACTTTACAACGAGTTTACGAATTAATCCAATTTTAGCAAAGTTACTTCCGAAACGGATAAATTTAGAAGGTGCTAAATGAGCAATTCTTACGAGATTTTGCATTACTTTATCAGGATGTGCTTCGTCTTCAGTGACAATATTCATAGCAGGTAAGGCCATGCTGTGTACATCAATACCAGCAAGCTGCAGTTCACGTGTAATAGCTGCTGATAAAACATTGACACCAACAACGATTCCTTTATTACCTACACGCACTCGGTGAACATTTGTCATTACTTGCGCAGCCCCAATTGACATAACGCCTGGTAAAGTCCAACCTGGGATAGGGGCAGCAGTTTCTGCAGCACCTGTAGCAATTAATACTTTTTTACTTGAAAAAACACCTTTGTTTGTATGCGTCTTAAAAGAAGCTTCTAATTTTTCAATATGATAAACTGATATATGACAGCTTATATCAACATTTAAATCTTTAGCCTTATCAAGTAATTTTTCAGTCTCTTTAATCCCATTCCACCATTCGCCATTAGGCTCTTCGTGCAATTGACCTAGTAGTCTTCCGCCAGCTTGTGGGAATTCATCAATAATTTTAACGTTTAAATCATTTTCACGACAGGCAATACCTGCGGCTAATCCACTAGGACCAGCTCCAACAATTAATACATCATACATCTAAATCACCTACTTGATCTTCAATAAAATCAGCATAAGTACGTGGTTGTTTGTCTTCGAAAGGTTGTGGTTGTGCTTTTCCGCTTTCAATTGACATGTTATTTTTAATAGGTGTTAAACAAGCGCGAATACCTTCTTGAGTACCTACAGTGACACGACATTCAAAACAATGACCAATATTACAATAAATTCCTCTTGGACGACTACTTGCTTCATGTACGCGTAATTTTCTGATATCATTTGCTAATAGTGCAGAGGCAATTGTATCGCCTTCTAAACCTTGATATTCTTCACCGTCATATGTAAATGTAATCACTTTTTTTTCTGACAGCTTACCTAAAACAGGATGATCAATAATTCTATTCTTCATCAGTTAAACCTCCTAAATTTTCTAATGTTAATGGTCTAACAGGTGGTTGAACTTTTAGTGGTAAATGTTCGATTACTTTTTTATCAGTTAATTTATGGTTTGTTAATTCTGATACAATATGATCGACTGCTGGTCTACAAGTACGACCGCCACAATAACCCATTCCTGCACGTGTTCTTAATTTTAGTTCCCTTGCAGAGCATTTATATTTATTTTCTGTTTCCTTTAAATCTTCTAAACTTACTTCTTCACAACGACAGATGATTAAATCACTCATCGATTATCCCTCCTAAAAAAAGCGTTTATATGATTATCTTATCATAAACAAAGATTATTGTATTATTCATTATTACTATAAATTAATAAGTTTAGGTTATTAATAGTAAGAGAGGTAAAAATATATGAATAAAACATTGATACTAAAGGGTTTTAAATGTTGTTTTTATAATATTATTTTTTTGTGAAAAATATATAATATTTTAGCGATTGACAAGTATTCTAAATAAAACTAATATAAGGTTAGATTAAGTAGTTTATATCGTTAGAGGAGCGTAATATAATTTATTAAACAAT
>CALZEK010000253.1 GCA_945639745.1 uncultured Bacillaceae bacterium | reverse complement strand
TTACTACTACTAATTTATTTTTAGGTATTTTTATATTTATATCTTTTAAATTATGAGCTCGTGCACCTTGAATAACAATCGCCTTGTTTGGCATAAATTCATCTACCTTTCTATATAGTAACTTTTAATTCAAATATGATATCTCTGAGTTCTGTTGCTCTTTCAAAATCTAATTCTTTAGCAGCTGCACGCATCTCTTCTTCTAATTGCTCAATTGTTTCCATTTTTTCTGCTTTAGGTAATTTAGCAATTTTAGAAATTTGATCTAATTCAGCTTCGTCATCTTCTGATGCAATCGTTGCTTGAATTAAACCACGAACATCTTTTTTAATTGTTGTTGGTGTTTGATTATGCTCGATATTATATGTTTCTTGTATACTACGACGTCTGTTAGTCTCATCAATCGCTACTTGCATTGAATCAGTTATTCTATCTGCATACATAATAACTCTTCCTTGTTCATTACGCGCAGCACGACCCATGGTTTGAATCAGTGAGCGTTCAGATCTTAAAAAGCCTTCTTTATCAGCATCTAATATTGCTACAAGTGAAACTTCTGGAATATCCAAACCCTCTCTTAATAAATTAATACCTATTAAAACATCATATTTTTTTAATCTTAAATCACGAATGATTTCAATTCTTTCTAAAGTTTTTATTTCAGAGTGTAGATAGGCAACTTTGATTCCTAATTCTTTTAAATAATCTGTTAGGTCTTCTGACATACGTTTAGTTAAAGTTGTAATAAGTACTCGTTCATTTTTTATTGAACGTTTATTTATTTCACCTATTAAATCATCTATTTGGCCTTCCACTGGTCTTATCTCAATTTCTGGATCAAGTAACCAAGTTGGTCTAATAATTTGTTCAATCATATCTGGTGTATGTTCTAATTCATATGGTCCTGGCGTTGCTGATACATAGATTAATTGATTTGCTTTTTCTTCAAATTCATCAAATTTCAATGGTCTGTTATCTAATGCTGATGGTAGTCTAAAACCGTGATCAACTAACATTTGTTTCCTTGCTCTATCTCCATTATACATACCACGTATTTGAGGTAGAGTAGCATGTGATTCATCGATTACAATTAAAAAATCATCTGGGAAAAAATCAATTAATGTATAGGGCGTTGCGCCAGATTCGCGTAATGTTAAATGTCTAGAATAATTTTCAATTCCTGAACAAAAACCCATTTCATTCATCATTTCTAAATCATATCTTGTTCTCTGTTCAATCCGTTGAGCTTCTAATAATTTATTATCCGCTTCAAGTTCTTTAATTCTTTCTTCAAGTTCTGCTTCGATATTTTTAATCGCTATTTGCATTTTCTCTTCACTTGTTACGAAATGAGATGCTGGAAAGATCGCTACATGCTCGCGATCACCTATAATTTCACCCGTTAAAACATCCACTTCTCTAATACGATCGACTTCATCGCCAAAAAACTCCACGCGTAAACCATGTTCTTCTCGCGAAGCAGGAATGATTTCAACTGAATCTCCTCTAACTCTAAATGATCCACGTTTAAAGTCTATATCGTTTCTTGCATATTGAATATCAACTAATCTTCTTAATAATTCATCTCGTTCAATTTCCATCTCTGTTCGAATTGATAGTACATGTTCTTTATATTCTTCAGGATTACCTAGACCATAAATGCAAGAAACACTTGAGACAATTAAAACATCATCTCTTTCAAACAGAGCGGAGGTGGCTGAGTGTCTTAATTTATCAATTTCATCATTAATACTCGCATCTTTTTCTATAAATGTATCTGTTGAAGGCACATATGCCTCTGGTTGATAGTAATCATAGTAACTTACAAAATATTCTACTGCATTATTAGGAAAAAACTCTTTAAATTCACTATATAATTGACCTGCTAAGGTTTTATTATGAGCAATAACTAATGTTGGTTTGTTAATTTCATTTACAACATTAGATACCGTAAACGTTTTACCAGTCCCTGTAGCACCTAATAATGTCATATGATGCTCATCATTATTAATTTTTTTAACAAGTTCTTCAATTGCTTTTGGTTGATCACCACGTGGTTCAAATGCTGAATGTATTTCAAATTTATTTTCCACGTATATCGACCTCCGTTATCTTATATATTGTATATAACCTTTTTTAATTATATCAAACAACGAACAAACATTCTATTTATTGGTTTATAGCAAAAAACCTTACAAAAGCTAACTATTGTAAGGTTTATCTGGGAATACTAATCCTAAATTATGGTCTTCAAATTCATATAATGAGCCTGTAATAAACTTGATTTCATCTTCATGATTTAATACATTCAATTTAAAAGAAGCACTTTTGCTTTGTAAAGCACGATAAAACTCTGTTTCATCACTCACAAATTGATTATTAACTTTCATTATTGTTTCCCCAACGTTTAAATTTAAACGTTCAGCTGGTGAACTAGGTAATATCGCTAAAATTCTTATGCCTTTATTTAAAGGACGATAATAACTTTCTTCTTTTTTAATTTTCGATTTATAACTAATAGACATAAGTTCTTTAAATAGTAGGGCTAATAAAATTCCAACA
>CALZEK010000252.1 GCA_945639745.1 uncultured Bacillaceae bacterium | reverse complement strand
CTTGTTCCAATAGGTGATAATTTTACCATGGGACCTAAAGATGCTGCAACGGCTGTAAAATGGTTAAAAGCTAAGAAAGCCGTACCGATTCACTACAATACTTTTCCATTGATCGAACAAAATCCAAACGATTTTATTGCCTTATTAGATAACGGTATTGGAACAATATTGGCTGTGGGAGAATCTATCAATATTTAATTCAAGTAGAAATTTTAGGGCTGTCTTTCTAATTCAGGAAGCAGCCCTTTTTGGAATTTAAAGTAAATAGAATGATTTTTATTGGGCAAAAGTGGTATAATTTAGGGTAGATGTTATGTAGGGGGACGTTGAATGATATACATGGATAATGATTATACACATGGGGCGCATCCATCAATTTTTAATCGATTGATTGAAACAAATGATGAAGGGACCAGTGGATATGGAACCGATCGTTTTACTGAAAATGCTATCCAGATGATTAAAGAAGCAATCGGTAGAGAAGACATTGTAGTGCACTTGTTATCTGGCGGCACACAGACAAATATTGTAGCTATTACTGCTTCACTAAGACCGTTTCAGGGTGTAATTACAGCTGATAGTGGTCACATAAACAATTTGGAGGCAGGGGCAATTGAAGCGGTAGGACATCGTATGCTCTCAATCCCTAGCGAAGATGGAAAGATTTATGCTGGTGAAGTTAAATCTTTAGTCGATCAGTATTGGAATGACAATAATAATTTCCACAAAGTTCAACCTGGAATGGTTTATATTTCAAATCCGACTGAAACAGGAACGATTTATTCAAAACAAGAACTAATTGATTTGAGACATGTATGTGATCAAAACAACATGGTTTTATTTATGGATGGTGCTCGTTTAGGTTATGGACTAGTTGCTGAAACAAATGATTTATCACTAGCTGATATCACAGAGTTGTGTGATATCTATTATTTTGGAGGCACAAAAATTGGTGCGTTATTTGGGGAAGCTCTGATTATTGGTAATAATAAACTGCATCATGGTATGAAGACAATCATTAAGCAAAAAGGTGGTTTACTCGCTAAGGGGCGCGCCCTTGGTATTCAATTTGAAGTATTGTTTAAAAATGATTTATATCTTGAATTATCACATCATGCGGTCGAACAGGCCATGCGACTAAAAAAAGCTTTTCTAGATAAAGGGATTGCACTACGATATGAAGCCTATACAAATCAAGTATTCCCAATTCTCCAAAATAGTCAATTAGAAGTATTAGAGAAATCTTACGTCATGTTAAAACAAGAACCAGTAGGTGACAATCATCGAGTTGTTCGAATTTGTACAAGTTGGGCAACGGATGCAAAGGTTATAAATCAATTTATAAAAGATATTCAAGCTTTATAAATACTTTACAAGCGTCTCTTTACGAGTCGCTTTTTTCATAGCTTAAACAGATAAGGAGAATGATTAATGAAAATATTAGTGACGGGCTTCGATCCTTTTGGTAAGGATACAATAAACCCATCAATTGAAGCAGTTAAGTTATTGCCGGACATCATTCAAAATTTGGAAATCAAAAAGTTGGAAATACCCACAATGTTTGGTGAGAGTGCGAGGTTAGTTCAAGAAGCAATTCAAAAGGAACAGCCCGATTATATTTTACATATCGGACAAGCTGGGGGACGTAGTGAAATAACTCCAGAACGAGTGGCTATTAATATCGATGATGCTTCGCTTAGTGACAATGCAGGGAATCAGCCGATTGATCAACCAATTACGATCGATGGGGAATCAGCATATTTTAGCACTTTACCAATAAAGGCTATTGTTCAATATATGCGTAGAGAAGGTATTGAAGCTTCTATATCTAATACAGCCGGTACATTTGTTTGTAATCATATTATGTATCAGACACTTTATTTCGTGAATAAAAGATACCCCCAGATAAAAGCTGGTTTTATTCATATACCCTTTATACATGAACAGGTAGTGGCACGTCCTAATACTCCATCGATGACGTTAAATGAGATTGTACGAGGTTTAGTTGCGGCATTAAAAGCAATAATTGATTTCGATAATCAAGCTGATATTCGTACAATTGAGGGAAAAACATGTTAACTAGTAAGGCTATGAGTTGTCTTTATTCAAAATAAGTGATAAAGTTATATTAATTAGAGTTATTACAAATAAGGAGGAATTTTTATTATGGCAAGTACAGAAGTAAAAAACTTTTTGAACAAGCAGGTAGCGACTTTAGGTGTTCTTTATATACGTCTACATCAATTTCATTGGTATGTTAAAGGACCACATTTTTTTACACTACATGAAAAGTTCGAAGAATTATATGATGAAACAACAGTTCACTTAGACGAAGTAGCAGAACGTCTATTAGCAATTGGTGGCGAGCCATACTCAACATTACCGGAATACATTGAGCATTCACTAATTGAAGAACGAGTAACTGATAAAGAGTTGACAGCAGAAGAAATGGTTCAAGCAGTGATTGATGATTTTGAAATCATTCGTCAGTCTTTACAAGAAGGTATTGAATTAACTGATGAGCATGGTGACTATCCTTCAAATGATTTATTAATTGTAATGAAAGAAGGC
>CALZEK010000251.1 GCA_945639745.1 uncultured Bacillaceae bacterium | reverse complement strand
TGTGTTTGTGCTCGACTCCCCTTACTCGTTTGTCCTTGCCCATTCATTTGACCTTGGAAAAATGGATTTGAGAACATATCACCTGAAAAACTGTCAGATTGATTCATTTGATTTTTTATATCATTGAAACAAGTAGAGCATAAATGCATGTTCATTCTTTCTTTATTAAATTGCATTGCCATATTGACTGTTGCACGATTAACTCCACACTGTTGACATTTCATTAGAAATCTCCTCCTATAAGCTTATTAGTTTAAATTAAAAGTTTAAAATTAAAAATTATCTTTATTTTATACAAGGCTCCTTTTCTGACTTTGACTATCTTTGACCTTGTGACTTTATTATACCTTGACCTTCTCTGACTTTCAAGTCTTTTGCTTAAACTTTTTATTATATTAAAAAACCTTACCTATCAATTATGATAAGTAAGGTTTTTTAATAATCTTTTTGATGATCATTTGCTTAGATTAAGCAAATATAATTTATTTACTTTGAAATTTCGGCATTTCTTTACTTAAGAATGCACGAACTCCTTCTTTATGATCTTCAGTTTGAGCCATTTTTATTTGACTTTGTTTTTCAGCTTCTAAATAAGCTAGTAACTTTTCTTTTTTCGCTTCATGCAATAATTGTTTTGATTCTATCATTGCAAGCAATGGTGCATGTTTTAATCGTTTAGTTAAATGATTAGCTTCAATTACAGCTCTTTTATTTGTTACTATATCTGCTAATCCCATATTTTGAGCAACCTCACCTTTTACTTTTTCCATTCCCCAAATAAATTGTTTCGCTTTGTGATTACCCAACCTTTCTTCTAAATGAAAATGACCTCCACCATCAGGTATAAGTCCAATTCCAGCAAATAAGACACCAAATTCTGCTTTTTCTTCAGCAATAATATAGTCTGAATTAAGTGCTAAACTTAGTCCTAAACCTGCTACGGAACCATTAACTGCACTAATAACAAGTTTTGGTAATAAATAAAGCTCCAATGTTAATTCCGTGATTACATCCATCATTTCTCCAAAATCATCTGCCGACGTAATATCCGTCATCATATTTATATCACCACCTGCTGAAAAAGCAGGTCCTTCTCCAGTTAAAATAACCATCTTATCATCGTTTTCTTTAATTATTTTGATTGTTTCTAATAATTCATTAAGCGTTTGAACATCTAGTGCATTATAAGCTTTTGGTCGATTAATACTAATCGTTGAAACACCTTCATTACTCATATAAATAATGTTTTCCATACAATCATCTCCTCATTTTAAATATTTAATTCATCGTTTAAGTAATTGTTTTATTCTATTTTTTTCTTATTTCACACAATGAATAAGCATTCATTGTTATTATACCTTATTTAATACTTTTAACAAACCTCTATTTAATTATCTAATTGAGAATCGTAATCAACCTAAAAAACAGTAT
This sequence comes from uncultured Bacillaceae bacterium, assembly GCA_945639745.1. GTDB lineage: Bacteria > Bacillota > Bacilli > Bacillales > Amphibacillaceae > Pseudogracilibacillus. Next base: position 1,168 of record CALZEK010000251.1, on the reverse strand, counting down.
TTAACTATTGACTTATTGAATCTATTATCGTTATAATAGTTATTAAGATTATAATCATTATAAATAAACAACTTAATATCTTTTATATTACCTCTTAAAAACTTGTTATTACAATGCTTTGTCATTTGATAAGCATTATCAATTAGAATGGAGTGTTTATCTTGTCTTTACAAACAAATGAAATCAAAAAAACTATGCATTATTCAGACAATGAAGGTAAAAATCAATCTTTTTTGTCAAATTTATATGAGCACAGAGAATTAATTGCCGCATTACTTAGTGGTGCAATTGTTTTAATTATTTGGATTTTTAAATCTTCGATCGAACCGAATAACCCGGTTTTATGGGCAGGGCTTCACATTATCGCCTTTGTAATTGGTGGATACGCTCAAGCCAAAGAAGGTATATTGGATACAATTGAAAACAAAGAATTAAATGTTGAATTACTTATGGTTATAGCAGCAATTGGCGCTTCAATCATTGGCTTTTGGACTGAAGGGGCGATTTTAATCTTTATTTTCGCTTTATCAGGCGCATTGGAAACATATACCTTAAATAAAAGTAATGATGAGATATCTTCTCTTATGAAACTTCAACCTGAAGAAGCGATTTTATTAGTTAATGGTCGTGAAAAAGTCGTTCCTGTAAAAGACTTAAGCGTAAATGACCAAATTTTAATTTTGGCAAGTGATCGTATTCCAGCAGATGGCAGAATTATAAAGGGGAGTACAGCTGTTGATGAAAGTGCAATTACTGGTGAATCCTTACCCTTAACTAAACGAATCAATGATGATGTTTTCGCAGGTACTGTAGCATTAGATGGTTCAATTACAATTGAAATTACAAAACCGACAGATGAAACAGTCTTTCAAAAAATTATTCAAATGGTTCAAACTGCTCAAGACGAAAAATCACCAAAGCAGTTATTCATTGAAAGGTTCGAAGGAACATACGTTAAAGTAGTTTTAATTGCTGTTGTTGTTATGATGTTTTTACCTTATTTATTATTTAGTTGGACACTTGAAGAAAGTATATATCGAGCAATTGTACTTTTAGTTGTTGCTTCACCCTGTGCACTTGTAGCTTCTGTTATGCCAGCGACATTATCTGCTATTTCAAATAGTGCTAAGCATAATGTATTATTTAAAGGTGGTATCCACTTAGAGAA
>CALZEK010000250.1 GCA_945639745.1 uncultured Bacillaceae bacterium | reverse complement strand
AGACTTAGCAGAAGAATTGAAATTAGATTTACCAATTAGTAGAGATTTATTAAGTTTATATAAAGAAGCATCAGATGAAGGATATGGCCAACAAGATATGGCTGTTTTATATGAACGAGTTAAAAATAAATCGAATGAATAAAAGATTAAATATAAAATTTATGAAATCACATAATGTAAAATGAAACAAATTGTACAGGTAATGATCAATTAAGAGAAACATAAAAAAACTCCCACAATTTAATCGTTGTGGGAGGAAGCTCTTAATTTAATTGTAATGATTGCTTAGCATTCATTAGTGCATCAACAACATAATCAGCAGTAATAACTTCTGCACCTTGGATTAAGTTTTCTTCTTTTACATTGTTATGCACCATGCACGAATAGCAAACATTTACTTTACCACCATTTTCCATGAAACGCGGTAAAATATCTTTAATAGCTTCAAATGGTTCACCAATATCAATTTTGTCTGCATAATCTTTTTCAGCTAAGTGAACAGCGTCTGACATTAACATGATTTCAACAGAGTGTCCTTTTTCTAAAGCTTTAAGTCCCATTGTAAAAGCAATAGTTACATTGTTTGAATCGCGCTCGTGTGCTGTAAGTGTAATTAATAAATCTGAAACATTCATTTTTATTCCTCCTAGTATTGTATACCCTTATAGGTATCATTATAGCCGATAAGGACAAAAATATGCAAGTAACTAGTTTACAAATGTAAGAATGAAGTCTTATACTAATAAGTAAGCGAATACAAACGCAATAAATAAAGGAAGGGTGTTTTATTAGTGACAGAAGTTTATTCACATGTAAATGAAAATGGTGTGGCAACATTAACATTAAATAATCCAAAGGCATTAAATTCAATTAATTTGAATATGGTTCAATTATTATTTAAAGAATTAAAAAAATGGGAAAATGATGATAATGTACAATTAATCATTCTAGAAGGTGAAGGGGATCGAGCATTTTGTGCAGGAGGTGATATTAAATCATTATATAAATCAAATGTAGACGAAGAAGTAAAAGCAGGTGCCATTCAGTTTTTTAAAGAAGAGTATGAGCTCGATGCGTTTATTTATGAATATCCAAAACCAATTATTGCTAATTTAAGTGGTATTGTAATGGGTGGTGGAGTAGGGCTATCTTATCATGCTGATTACCGTGTTGTTTCAGAAAAGACAATGTGGGCTATGCCTGAAATGAATTTAGGGTTTTTCCCAGACGTAGGAGCAGGATACTTTTTAAATAAAGCGCCAGGTTATTATGGACGTTATTTAGCTTTAACAGGAGAAGTGATTAATGGAAAAGATGCAATTTATGTAAATGCAGCAGATTATTTAATCCCATCTGATGAAGTTAGCAATGTTTTTGAAACAATTAAAGAAACAAAATGGTCAAAAGCTGATTTAAAAGAAAAGCTTGCAAAGATTTTAGAAGATCATTCGTCTACCTCAATTTTAGAAGGTAAAATTAATGGATATGAAGAGCAAATTAATCAGCACTTTGCTTTTAATACGGTTGAAGAAATCTTGACATCTTTAGAGTCAGATTCATCAGAATTTGCAGAGAAAACGAAAGAAACAATATTAGAAAAATCACCTGTTTCATTAAAAGTTGCACTAGAACAAGCAATCAGATGTGAAGATAAAACACTTCAAGAAGCATTAGCTGTAGATGAAGTGCTGGCAAATAATTTCTTAAATCATGCTGATTTTTACGAAGGTATTCGTTCTGTGTTAATTGATAAAGATAAAACACCAAATTATGAATATAAGAAATTATCTGATGTTAGTGATGATTTTGTAAATTCATTTTTTAAATAAAGATAATGATAAAAGGTCATTATTTATAAATAATAATATTAAGAGGAGATGAAGAATTAATGGAAGCAGAAAAATATATTCAAGGACTAATCGAACGTTCAGCAAAAGCACAAGAGGTAGCAGCACAATATGATCAAGAAAAAATTAATGAGATTACGGGTGCTATTGCTTGGGCAGCTTTAAATGATGAATTTAGAACTAAAGCAGCTAATATGATGGTAGATGAATCAGGAATTGGTTCGGCAGATGATAAATTTAATAAAATTCATGTAAAAACCAAAGGTCTTTACTATCAAATGCGCGATGAAAAATCAGTAGGAATTGTCGAAGAAGACGAAGAAAGAGGTTTAGTAAAATATATTAAACCAATGGGTGTAATTGCTGCACTTGTCCCAATTACACAAGGTGAAGGAATTCCAATTTTTAAAACACTTATGGCATTAAAAGGTGGAAACTCAGTTATTTTCTCACCACATCCAAGAGGTAAGGAAACGTGCTTATTTATTACAGATTACTTAAGAAAAGTGCTTAAAGAATATGATGCACCAGAAGATTTAATCATTACAATTGATCCTGATAAAGTGTCAATGGAAGCTTCAAATGAACTTATGAAGCAAGCTGACTTTATTTTAGCTACAGGCGGAACACCTATGGTACGTGTAGCTTATGGTTCAGGTACTCCAGCAATTGGTGTAGGTACTGGTAACACGCCGACTTATATTGATAAAACAGCTGACCTTAAAGAAACAGCTGATAAAATTAAGCGTTCAA
>CALZEK010000249.1 GCA_945639745.1 uncultured Bacillaceae bacterium | reverse complement strand
CAACAATAGGACTGTTTAAGTCAATGTCTTCAGCAGGTTCAAAAAATGGCTCAATATCAAACTCTTTTGCTGGAATAGCTAATAGACGTCCACGACGATCTTCCGAAAGAGAAACATATAAAAAATCGTTTTCTATAGGCCAAACTTCTGTATAAATAGGTAAGTCATCAACAGAGACTAAAATTTCTTTAGTTGTTCCAATATCAACGAACACACCTAATTTAGGGATAACGTTAATGACTTCAGCCCAACCAAAGTTCACACGGTCAATCGTGGGAATAATTGTTGTAGCAACGATTTGTTCATTTTTATCATTATATAAAAAAACCTCGATATCGTCTTCAGTTTCATATTTTTCATTTTCATTCATATCATTGTAATGTAATAAGATGTCATTATCATCGATATCTAATACATAACCCGTTTCAATTTCTCTAATGACACTAGCAGATGTAATTGTTCCGACTAATAAGTTATTCATGTGTAATAACTCCTTTATTTTTAATATTGGAAAAGGGATACTCTAATGAAAGAGCATCCCTTATATTTGTTGGCTTCAAGTAACGAATAAGTTTTATTTTTATATCCTAATTATGTGTTGCAATAATTTAGGTGGGAAATTTAATTCGTTAGATCGACGAATGTTAAATTTCGCTTAACCGCGGTCATACTTCCACTGGGTGTTTCTACTTAAGCAACGTAAACCCAACCTTCTTTTACGTCCTTGCGATCCTTAAATCGCGCCAGTGTGAATAAGTGTTTCAAAAACATATTGTAGAATGCCAGAACTTATTGGTCACTCATATATCAACTTTATCATTATCTCATAACAATCAACAGAAGTCAAGATAGACTGATTTACTTAAGTTGATAGAGTTATTTTGAATAAGAAGTTAATTTCCTCTATTTAATTGTGATAATATAAAGATTAGAATGATTAAACATAGGAGGTTTTTTGATGGATTTAAATTTAACAGAAAAAATTGTTTTAATAACAGGGGCAAGTAAAGGGATTGGAAAAGCGATTGCAACAGAATTTGCTAGAGAGAATGCCATCGTTTATTTAATGAGTCGAACTGAATTAAAATTAAAAGAAACAAGAGAAGAAATTGTTAAAGAAACAGGTAATACTCAAGTGGATTATAAAGTCGGAGATTTAAAAAAAGGAAATGATATCAACCAAGTTGTTGAAGAAATAAAGCAAATTCATGGGAAAATAGATGTATTGATTAATAATGCTGGAGGCCCTCCACCAGGAGGTTTTTTAGATGTTGATGAAGAAGATTGGTATCATGCGTTTGAACAAAATTTACTTAGTGTTGTAAGAATGACTAAAGCAGTTATTCCACTCATGATCGATTCTGGCAGTGGTCGAATTATCAATGTCACGTCATCTTCAATCAAGGCAAGTATTGATAACTTAATCCTTTCAAACGTTATGAGACCAGGAGTGCACGGTTTAACTAAAAGTTTAGCGAGAGAATTTGCTAAAGATAATATATTAATAAATACAATTGGACCTGGAAAAATTAAAACAGATCGAACGCTAGAGCTAAGTAAAGCAACAGCAGAAAAAACAGGGAACACAGTAGAAGAAGTTATCGAAAATATGAGTAAAGATATACCGATTGGTCGTTTAGGTTTACCTGCTGAATTTGCAAAGACAGCGGTATTCTTAGCGTCAGGTGCAAACACTTATGTAACAGGTCAAGCTCTGTTAATTGATGGAGCATCGGTTAGTGCCTTATAATAAAAAAACTAGGGAAATTTAAATTAAAAAATTTCCCTAGTTTTTAAGTTTTGATGTATTTGTCTTATGAAATTGCTTTTAATCCAGTTACACCAATGATAATAGCTATTAAACTTAGTATTCTAAAAATGTTCTTCGATTCATCGAAAAAAATCATATTCATAAGTACAGCACCTGCTGTTCCAAAGCCGATAAAAACAGCGTATGCAATACTGACAGGTAAATAATAAAATGAAAAATATAAAAAACTAAAAGAAGCAGCAAGTCCTCCGTAATAAACAAACCAAGTTAACAAATTGCGTTTGCGATTATAAATATTTAAACCATAAACACCAACCATTTCAGAAGTTGTTGCTAAAAACACGAGTAACCAGCCCATTATTTAACAACCTCCTTATGATTTGGTTTGTGATCAGACAAATTAAGTCCGATAACGCCTATTAACACAACTCCGATAAAAAATAATTTATTAGAAGTAATTTCTACATCAAATAAAAAGGCGTCCATAAAGAGTGTACCGATTGTACCTGCTGCAGCAAAGATAGCGTATACTGTGCCTGTTGGAAGTCCTTCACAAGCTTTAGCTAAAAACTGCAAATCAAAATAAATAAAGACAAAAATAAAAATCCAATGCCACCACTCACTAGCAACATTAAAGCCAAAAAGCCAAATTAATTCAAATAAACTCGTTAAAAAAACATAAACCCATGCCTTATTCATTACGTCCTCCTCACATACATTAACAGTATTTGTCATGATTTATTTAATGTATGCTTTTTACTTATGATTATTTTGCAAGTTCATTATTTATTGTAATTTGAAGTCTACTTATAACGTATATGTCATTAATTATTCTCCTTACTCATTAATA
>CALZEK010000248.1 GCA_945639745.1 uncultured Bacillaceae bacterium | reverse complement strand
CAGAGCAAAAGTAGCATTTTTACCTAACCGTTATACTTATTTAGACTTAGACCCGACATACAAAGATGAGTTTGGTGATCCATTAATTCGGGTAACGGTAGAGTATCAAGATGAAGATATCAAACGTGCTCAACATGGGGTTGATACATGTGAAGAAATCGTTAAAGAGATGGGTGCTGATATTATCGACCGCGTTGACGTGGATGATGATGCAGAATTTGATCACATGTTCTATACAAACCACTTTATTGGTGGAGCAATTATGGGAGAAGACCCAAAAACATCAGCCGTAAACAGATATTCACAAATGTGGGATATGGAAAATCTATTCGTTTTAGGAGGTTCATCATTCCCGCACGTAAGTAGTCACGACCCAACTGAAACAATCGGAGCTTTTGCTTATCTATCTTCAGAAGGGATGATTGAGTATCTTGAAGGTGATGGTGGATTATTAATTGAACCGAAAACAAATACAGCTAAAAAATAATTAAAAAGCGATCCTTCATGGATCGCTTTTTTTTATCTGATTAATAATAAAAAAGCCCACTTGTATGTTATAATTAATTAAATGTTATTTATATAAAAAATAGATTTCATCTTAAGAAATTGAGGGATGTTAAATGAACATATTAGTAACAGGTGGTGCCGGATATATAGGTTCACATATATGTGTGTCACTGCTTCGAAAAGGATATTCAGTCATAGTTGCTGACAACTTACACAATAGCGAAATAAAAACAATTCATAAAATTGAAGAAATAACCAATCATGAAGTAAGTTTTTATGAAGTAGATGTTTGTGATTCAGCTGCATTAGAATCAGTTTTTGTAAATAATCAAATCGATGGTGTGATTCACTGTGCAGGGTATAAAGCAGTTGGAGAATCAATTGAACAGCCAGTAGCCTATTATAAAAATAATGTCGGTAGTACACTGACATTAATTGAAAAATGTATCAAATACAATGTAAATCAATTTGTCTTTAGTTCATCAGCAACAGTTTATGGAAATAACGTATCACCAGTAGATGAAACAATGGAATTGTTACCAACAACGAATCCTTACGGTGAAACAAAAGCAATGAGCGAACGCATACTTAAAGATACTGCGCACGCAAATCCAAACTTATCAGTAACCTTACTTCGTTACTTTAATCCTGTTGGTGCACACGAAAGCGGCTTAATTGGTGAAAATCCTAAAGGTATCCCAAATAACTTGATGCCTTATATTACACGTGTTGCCAAAGGAGAGTTTGAGCAACTTCAAATCTTTGGAGATGATTACCCAACCAAAGATGGTACAGGTGTCCGAGATTATATACATGTTATGGACCTCGCTGAAGGACATGTTGCAGCTTTATACAACAAGGCTGAAGGTGTAAGTATTTATAATTTAGGCACAGGAGAAGGAACAAGTGTGTTAGAATTAGTAAATAAATTTAGTGAAGTCAATAATGTTGACGTTAATTATCAAGTCGTTGAAAGAAGAGATGGCGATTTGGCAAGTGTATATGCTAATGCCTCAAAAGCAGCTAAAGATTTGAATTGGGAAGCAAAAAGAAGTCTTGCAGATATGTGCCGAGATGTTTGGACATATGAGCAAAGAAAATAAATAATATAAAAAACGGCTGTTACTCACTATAAAATGAGTAACAGCCGTTTTTAATTAGAGAACTTTATCATAAAACATTTTTAGAGCTTGGTCATTATAAGCGTCGATATCGAAATCTTTACTGTGTAATTTTCCATCAATAAAATCATTCATCGCTTGAGTTAAACCATCAATACTATTTTCACATAATTCACCGTATCCATCTTTTAAGATGTCTCTATTAGCCACTATGTCTGTAGCAATAACAGGTTTATTGAGAATTAAAGCTTCAAATAAAACAATTGGTTGACCTTCATAATTAGACGATAAAACAAAGCAGTCTGATTTTTCAAGATAAGGATAAGGATTAGATTTTCGTCCTAATAAATGAACAGAATCGGTTAGTTTTAAATCTTTAACAATCGACTCTAATCGGTGATTTAATGGACCGTCACCAAGAATTAATAACTTTGTTTTTGAATTAGCTTGATGTACTTTTGAAAATGAACGAATTAATTTTTCATGATCTTTTTCTTCAGAAAGTCGTCCAATTGTGATAAATGTTTTTATTTCTTCAGAGAAAAGAGATGTTTCAGAGATATTGTCTAATGCTAATTTTGATTGACTAATAACTGTTTCGGGATCTTGAACATTTTCAATGTAATCAAATTTATCTTCAGGTATTTGAAATAGGTCACTTAAGTTTGTTTTATTTAATTCTGAAGTCGGTTTTGAAACTGAAATAACTTTATCATAATCTTTATATTGATTAAATATTTGTCTTAGAGCGGGATATCTATTTTGATATTCACTATAAATATCACTATGGACATAAACAACATTTTTTGACTGTGAATTAGGATTATTTACTAATAATTTATTATAAAACGTTGAGTATCCATTGTAATCGATAATATAATCAAATTTAATTCGACTAAATAGACGTTTATATTCTTTTTTATATCTATTATTAAGAATATCATTGGATTCTTCGGTAGACATATTTATACTATAAAGATTTTCTGAAAATAATCCTCCACTGTTTCTA
>CALZEK010000247.1 GCA_945639745.1 uncultured Bacillaceae bacterium | reverse complement strand
ATGCACGTCAATTATTACAAGCAGCTACTGAGTCTGTCGATGCCGTGATTGATGAAATGGATCAAATTGAGTTGGAATTAAAAATGGCAATGTTTGGCATTGGTGTAAAAAGTATAGAAGAATTACAAAGCACACGTCGTATATCGGTAATGGGTCGTTCTTTATTAGATCAATAATTTAAGTAAATTGAGCAGTAAACTTCAAGATAGTAAAGTAGCTATGCTACAATTATCTTGAAGTGAGGTGCTTGAAAGTTGAAGATAGAATTATGGTCCGATTTTACTTGTCCATATTGTTACATAAGTAAGAAGCGACTAGCATTAAATCAATTAGGAATATTAGATGAAGTATCAATTGAATTAAAAAGTTATGAACTCGATGCAGATTTGATTAAAACTAAAAACAGACATGTGATAGAGCACTTAAAAGAAAAGTACAATTTATCATTTACTGAAGTAACTGAAATGCTTGATAAAATTAAAAACCAAGCAGCAGAAATAGAGTTAGCTTTTAGCTTTACTAATATGAAACGGCAAGATACATTCGATGCTCATCGATTAGTAAAATATGCCTACGATCATAATAAAGGCGTGGAAATGTCTGATCGAATATTGGTGGCTTACTTTACTGAAGCAGCAGAAATAAGTAAACGAGAAGTATTACTTGATTTAGCTAAGGAAATTGGATTGAATGAAGAAGAGGTAACAAGTTTGCTATGTTTAAATAATTACGCTAAAAAAGTCCGTGCAGATATTGAAGAAGCTAAAGAATTAGGTGTTGAAGGTGTGCCATTTTTCATCTTTGAGGATCAATATGCCCTTTCAGGGATGCAAACAATTGATGCGCTAATCGATGTTATAACAGAAACAAGAAAAAATTCTATTGACAAGCCAAAACTACAATCAGTAGGAAAGATAGGGTCATATTGTACAGATGATGGTTGTGAATAAATTAAAAAAGCAGTATTGTATTGAGAATTTACTAAGTATAATACTGCTTTTTTAATTTACGCTTGACAAAAAAAGTAGAAAAGTTATTATATAACTACGGCTAATTGATATTGATTCTCACTATCATTCGGAAAAATCAAAGAGGAGGGATAATTTTTTTAATGAGTAAAATTAAATAATTAATTTCTTGACATTAAAATATAGAAAAAGTATAATTAAAACTAGCAACTGATAATGGTTCTCACTGGAGTTAAGTAATTGATAATCGATAAAAAATGAAACATCATAACATTAAGAAGTTTGAGTTCTTTTTTTTAAGTTCTTATTGATAATCATTATCAATAAGAGGTGTTCGATTGCTTAATCAATGAATTGTTATCAAGGTAAAGAGATGTTCTCAGAGCTATTCTGGTATGTAGTCTATAGGAGTGAATGTTAAATAAAAAAGCTACAAGCAATCTCTTAATAACAAAAAATGGAGCTTAGTTATGAAATTACGTTATTTAATTATTACACTCATTATTTTATCCGTGGCTTCAGTTTTTATAGGTGTGTCTGATGTGACCCCACTGGATTTATTTCAATTAACTGAAGATCAAAAGGAAGTTTTATTAATTAGTCGAATGCCGAGGTTGTTTAGTATATTAATTGCAGGCGCAAGCATGAGTATTACAGGTCTCATTATGCAACAACTTAGTCGAAATAAATTTGTCTCACCTACCACGGCAGGGACAATGGATTCAGCAAGATTAGGAGTGCTTGTATCTCTTTTAATCTTTACAACGGCAAGTCCATTTAAAAAAATGATTGTTGCCTTTGCTTTCGCCCTATTAGGGACATATATATTTATGAAAATATTAGAAAAAATTAAATTTAAAGACCCTGTCTTTATACCCTTAGTAGGGTTAATGTTTGGAAGTATCATTAGTTCAATCGCTACATTCATTGCATATCGTTATGATTTAATTCAGAATATGACATCATTTATGCAAGGTGATTTTTCGATGATTATGACAGGTAATTATGAATTAATGTTTATTACGGTTCCAACTTTGATATTTGCTTACTTTTACGCAAATAAATTTACAATTGCTGGAATGGGTGAAGATTTTTCAAAAAATTTAGGCTTAAATTATCGACAAGTAGTTAATCTAGGTTTAATGATAGCAGCCTTAGTAACCGCATCAGTTGTTTTATCTGTTGGAATGATACCTTTTTTAGGACTTATTATTCCAAATATAGTTACAATTTATCAGGGAGATCATTTACAAAAAAGTTTAATACATACTGCCCTTTTAGGTGCAATATTTGTTTTAGCATGTGATGTGATAGGAAGAATCATCATTTATCCGTATGAAATTCCGATTAGTTTAACTGTTGGCGTTATTGGAACAGGAATATTCGTTTATTTATTATTAAGGAGAAAACAATATGGGTTATAAAAAGAAAACAATAGCCCTAGCCGTTTTAGCTCTAGCTTGTTCGCTTGTCTATATTTTTTATGATTTGACAGGTAACATAGGATATATTTTACCCAAACGTATCATCAAAGTTGTTGCGATTATATTAACAGGTGGAGCAATAGCATTTTCAACAACAATTTTTATGACAATAACTAATAATCGGATTTTAACACCTAGTGTTATGGGACTTGATTCACTTTATATGCTGACTCAAACAATTATGTTGTTTTTAT
>CALZEK010000246.1 GCA_945639745.1 uncultured Bacillaceae bacterium | reverse complement strand
ATAGTATTACCTATTATTATCTATGGCAAGTTGCCTTTTATAATTGTGGCATTTTTTCTTGCGCTAGTCGGTTTATTTGAATTAATCAGAATGTACAATTCAAAACAAACAAATATTTATTTGTTATTTAGTATCTTATTTATTATTGCATTGATATTTCCTATTGATAGTATTGAAATAGGTGCAATTATTTTAAATAAAACTGATATATTATTAATTTTCGGCTTATTTTTACTTAGTTTAACAGTATTTACTAAAAATAAATTTACATTTAATGATGCTGGATTTTTATTGCTAGCAGTTATGTACATTGGTCTTAGCTTTAGTTATTTAATAGATATACGTTTAGCGGGGCTAAATTATCTGTTATTCATTTTGTTTATAATATGGTCAACAGATTCAGGCGCTTATTTTTTTGGTCGAGCCTTAGGTAAAAAGAAGCTATGGCCAGAAATCAGTCCAAATAAAACAATAGGTGGTGCTGTTGGAGGATTATTTATGGCGATTATTGTAAGTGTGATTTTCCAACTAATCTATCCATTTGAATTTTCTCTATTGACAGTAATATTATATGCCCTATTAATCTCAATTGTTGGTCAAGTTGGTGATCTAGTGGCTTCAGCATTTAAAAGACATTATAATATTAAAGATGCTGGGAAATTATTTCCCGGTCATGGTGGCGTTTTAGATCGCTTAGATAGTTTGATTTTTGTACTATTAGTCTTATCAATTATTCAATTTGTTTAAGGGAAGTCGGTAAATAACCCGATTAAAGGAGTGTTTCAATATGAATACAGTTATCGCATTTATACTAATGTTCGGGTTACTTGTTTTCGTCCACGAGTGGGGACATTTAATTTTTGCTAAGCGTGCAGGTATGCTTGCCAGAGAATTTGCTATTGGTTTTGGACCTAAAATATTTTCATTTGTTAAAAATGAAACCTTATACACGATCAGACTTATTCCAGCTGGAGGTTATGTACGGGTTGCTGGAGATGATCCTGAAATTATTGAAATTAAACCAGGACACCATATTGGTTTAGAATTTAATGATCAAGGTAAGGTAAACAAAATTATTGTAAATAACAAAGACAAATATCCTAATGCGCGTGTAGTTGAAGTAGAGCGTGTTGATTTAGATCATGAATTAATAATTGAAGGCTATGAAATAGGTCTTGAAGAAGACAAATTAAGATTTGAAGTAGATGAAAAAGCATTCTTTATTATGGATGAACAAAAAACACAAATCGCTCCGTATGACCGGCAATTCGCTTCAAAAACAGTTGGTCAAAGAGCGATGCAACTATTCGCTGGGCCAATGATGAATTTTATTCTAGCCATTTTTATTTTTATTATATTAGGATTCATCCAAGGTGTACCAGTTGATCAAGCAGTTATTGGAGAAGTTCAGCCAGAAACTCCAGCAGCAGATGCTGATTTACAGGCAAATGATGAAATTATCAGCGTTGATAATAATGAAGTAAAAGAATTCAGTGATGTTTCATCTTATATAATCGATCGACCAAATGAAGAAATTACTTTTGAAGTTTCGCGTAATGATACAATAGAGAATATTAAAGTAACGCCTAATAAAATAGAGGAAAATGGTGTAACTAGAGGTCAAATTGGTGTTTTATTTAAAGTAGAATATGAAAAATCATTCTTCAAAACGTTAAAATATGGATTTACTCAAACGATTGATACAACAAAAATGATTGTTACAAACTTAATGATGTTAATAACGGGTCAATTATCAATTGAAATGTTATCGGGTCCTGTTGGGATTTATGATGCAACAGATCAAATAGTAAAAACTGGTTTTATGAACTTCTTAATGTGGACAGCGATGTTAAGTGTTAATTTAGGAATTATTAATTTAGTACCACTACCTGCTTTAGATGGTGGAAGATTGCTATTTGTAGCTATTGAAGCAGTTCGTGGAAAACCAGTGAGCCCTCAAAAAGAAGGATTTGTTCATTTTATAGGTTTTGCATTACTCATATTGCTAATGCTTGTTGTAACATGGAATGATATTCAAAGACTATTTATGTAAATATAACTTAGAGAACAAGGCTGGTGTAGGTAACTATAAAAGCCTTGTTTTTATTAGCATGTTTAAGGAGGGGTTAAATGTCATTATCTAAAAAAGAAAGAATGGATCTTTTATTAGAACAAATTGAAATGTCAGAAGATATTAAGAAGTCATATTTTGTTGATGCGGAAATAGAAAAATTAGAAGTTTATAAACAAGAAAAATTATGGATATTCCATTTAAAAATAAAAGAAGTATTACCTTTAGATATCTATCAAATTTTATTATCTAAATTACAAGAATCTTTCAAAGAAATTGCACATATAAATATAAAATTGAATTGTGAAAATAATAAATGTATTGACGAAATGATTATTGAACATTGGTTAGGATTTACAAGATCAACTAATGATTTATCACCTGCATACATTGACTTATTACACACCCAACGTCCTAAGATTGTTGATAATAAAATCGTATTGACAGCGCGAAATGGTGCAGAAGCAGCCGCTTTATACAAACGAATTGAAAAACCTTTTAAAACTCATTTTAAAACATTGGGTCTGGACAATCTAAGCTTAGAAGTTGAAGTTACGACAGAAAAAGTAGATATTGAAAACTTTAAAAAACA
>CALZEK010000245.1 GCA_945639745.1 uncultured Bacillaceae bacterium | reverse complement strand
TTTTCAAAAACATCTAATCCAGCTGCTTGAATATCACCTGAATGAAGAGCGTCATACAAATCTATTTCATTTACAACACCACCACGTGATGCATTAATAAATATCGCAGATTTCTTCATTTTTTTAAAAACACTTCGATTAAAGGTTTCTTTTGTTTCTCTTGTAAGTGGTAATAATGAAACAACAAAATCCGCTTCTTCGATTAATTCGTTAAATGTTTTATATTCAGCATTGACAACCGCTTCAAAATCTTTTTTACGACGACGATTATGATAAATAACTTTCATATTAAAGCCTTTAGCTCTTTTAGCAACAGCCTCACCAATCCGTCCCATTCCTACAATGCCAATTGTCTTATGGTGAATATCTGTGCCCGCTAACATAAAAGGTGCCCAATTTTTCCAGTTATTTTCTTGAATACATTGATAACCTTCAATTAAACGTCTAGCCGTTGCCATTAATAAAGCAAATGTTAAATCAGCTGTCGTTTCAGTTAAAACATCAGGTGTATTTGTAACAGGTACATTATATTCATGCGCAACAGCTAAATCAATATTATCAAATCCAACAGCTAGATTACTAATTACTTTTAAGTTTTTACCAGCATCAAATAATTCTCGGTCAATTTGTTCAGATAAGGTTGAAAATAAGGCATCAGCATCTTCTACTTCTTTTAATAATACTTCTCTTGGTACAGGGGTTTCTGCTTCTTGCCACATCCTAATTTCATACTTTTCCGCATAAGGTTTAATTATATAATCTGGTAATTTTCTAGTAATATAGATTTTCTGTTTCATCGTTAACCTCCTTTAGTTTATCTTCATCCTATCATATATAAATGATTCGCGCTTCCCACATTTTCCAAGTCGTGATAGACTAAAGTAAGTATATACAAGAAAGTGGTGACATGTTTGAAAAAATTAGAAAAACAAAGTGAACTTGAAAAAGAAGCGAGAAAAATGCTTGAATTTCGTAATGTTTCACTAAACGATATTGCTGAACTTGTTTTTTATCTTCAAGCGCAATATCAAGACAATCTAACAATGGAAGAATGTTTACATAATGTTAATCGAGTCTTATCAAAACGTGAAGTACAACATGCTGTTCTTACAGGAATAGAGCTAGATATATTAGCTGAAAAGGGTTTATTATCAGAACCTTTACAAGATATCATTCATCGTGATGAGGGACTGTATGGGATTGATGAAGTGATTGCATTATCGATTGTTAATGTGTATGGATCAATTGGTTTTACAAGTTATGGTTTCATTGATAAACAAAAACCTGGTATATTAAAAAAGTTAAATGATCATAGTTCAGGAGAAGTTCATACTTTCTTAGATGATATCGTTGGCGCTATTGCAGCTGCCGCCTCAAGTCGATTAGCGCATGCGATGGTTGGAGATATCAAAGGTATTCAAGAATAAAAACTCTTATCTACTTATAGATAAGAGTTTTTTACTTAAGGTGATAGTCTGATAAATCATTTAATACATATGTGGGCTGCATTGTACTTTTAATATCCCTTCGTTGACCAATACCTGTTAAGATAAATGCTGTATCGACACCCGATTTAATACCTCCTGCAATATCTGTAAAGTAATTATCGCCAATTAATAATACTTCTCTAGCTTTGCAATTCAACATATTTAAACCTATTTGAATCATGTTTTTAGCTGGTTTACCGATAAATAATGGTTCTTTTCCAGAACTTAATGAAACAACAGATGTCAATGCACCATTTCCTGGTTTAAACCCTGTCTCACTGGGAATAGCTAGATCTTTATTTGTAGATATTAATGTAGCTCCCTTTCTAACAAAGTCAGTCGCCATTGCTAATTTATCATATGTTATCTGACGATCTATTCCCATCACAACATGAGTAACATGCTGGTTTGTCATTACTATATTTTCATCTTTAAGTGCTTGTTTTAATCCAATCTCACCTATCATAAAACACTTCACTTGTTCTTTACTTTGCTTGAGATATTTAGCCGTTGCAATACTTGATGTTAAAATGTTTTCTTTTTTAGCTGGAATATTCATCTTTGTTAATTTATCAATCAATAAATCAGCTGTATAAGAAGAATTATTTGTAATAAAAACATAAGGTAGCTGTTTTTCAATCAGTTTATAAATGAACTCAACAGCACCTGGTATTACTTCATCGCCTCTAAATATTGTTCCATCTAAATCAATTAAATATCCTTTATAGGCAGTCACTGGTATTGTCATCCTTTATCATTTAAATAAAAAAATGATATGCTGTTAGCAGATCATTTATTCAATTACTGGTTTACTAATAACCCAACAGCAATTTTTCTTTCCTTCTGTAATCCGAGATTCTGAAGTTACTTTACTGTTAGGAAATGTTTTTTCTAAGACAGCTTTTTCATTATCACACACTTCATTATATGTAGCAGCAATACTGTAAACCGGACAATTATAATT
The DNA here is from genome assembly GCA_945639745.1 of uncultured Bacillaceae bacterium. GTDB lineage: Bacteria > Bacillota > Bacilli > Bacillales > Amphibacillaceae > Pseudogracilibacillus. Next base: position 213 of record CALZEK010000245.1, on the reverse strand, counting down.
AATAATCTCAAAACTTCCATCAGGGTTCTTTTTATACTCGACCATATAACCTTCTTTATCTTGTAATTCAGCCACACTTTTTATTTGTTCATCAAAAGACTTATCTTGAATTTCTGCTTGATAAGCATTAGATTCACGCTGTTTACGTTGAGCTAATACTGTTGATACGGCTGCTCTACCTAATGTGGATTCTATATCTGATAATATTTCTAG
>CALZEK010000244.1 GCA_945639745.1 uncultured Bacillaceae bacterium | reverse complement strand
CTTAAAGTACCTGTTGTTAAAGGTTTTAAAATAGGCCATTGTGAACCACATTTTGCTGTCCCTCTTGGTGTGGAAGCGAAATTAGATGCAAATGAGAAAACGTTGACGATATTACCAGGAGTAGAATAACAGATAAAGGTTAGTGGCTTTAACTAAAAAACAGCTGGTTCACATAAAATTGGTGTGAACCAGCTGTTCTTTAGTTTCATTATAAATTCTCAATAAATAATCTCACCACATCTGCTCCACCAATGAATGTACCTAAAGTACTTCCTAGGTTTGCTAAAAGAACAATTAACAAGATGCGAGTGACTTTATTGCGCCAGAAGCCTTTAATGCTAAATACATCTTCTGAGACATTTTCAAAATCGCGTACATTGGGTTTGCGAATATAAGCTTGGACGAGTCCGGCTACTATACCTGCTGCGATCAATGGGTTTAAGGAAGTTATCGGAGCTGCGACAAAAGCCGTGATAATGGTAAGTGGATGTCCTAAAGCAATCGCTGCACCTAGTGCTGAGAATGATCCGTTCCAAAGTATCCAGCTAATCGATTGTTCGATTCCTGCAGAAAAGTTTGTAAAAAAAGTGTAAGCAATAATCGAAAGGATTAAGATTGGAATCGCCCAACCAATGTATTTAGGAATATTTGATTTTGGCGGTCGTTCTGATAAGCCTTTTAAATCATGTTCTTTATGTATTTCTTTTTTTATTCCGGGAACATGAGCTGCTCCCAACACAGCCACTATTTTTTCTCCAGGAGCATCTTTAATTTTTTGAGCTAAATATTGATCACGCTCATCGATTAACGGTTCTTTCAATCTTGGAAAATTTTCTGTAAATTCTTGCAGCATGGCATCAATCATGTCTTGCGATTTCATCTTTTCTAATTCTTCTTCTGAAATATCTTCTCTACTAAAAATCCCTGCAACAATAGAAGTAAGTAACATTGCTTTTCCCTTGAAGCCAATTTTTCCCCAAATACGAGAAAATGTCGTTTGAATATTTCTATCTGCTAAGACAAGGTGAGCATCTGTTTCTTTAGCAGATTCAATACCTTGAATCATTTCAGCACCTGGTTTAATACCAAATTGTTTGGCAAGCCGGTTTTGGAAAGATGAGATGGCTAAATTCATTAAAAGTAATGTTGCTTTCTTTTCTTTAATGACTTTAAATATGTCCATTTCTTGCCACTGATTCCCTGCCATGACAGATTGATAGCGTTGTTCATCTAGTTCAATACAAACAGAATCAGGTTTTTCAAAGTCAATTACTTCTTTAACTTGTTCTGCACTATGTCTAGATACATGAGCGGTTCCGATTAAAATGATTTCTTTTCCATCTAAATAAATTCTTGTAATATTCTCTTCAGACATAGACTAATTTCCCTTCTTATAAGTAAAGCTGACTTATCTATCTAGAAATAATTTATTCACAATTCGAATTTAAATCATAGGTATACTATAACAAAAAAACAAGAAAGTTGCGCTCTTAAACGTTGGTTTTGAAGTCGTGATTAAGCTTTTGTAAATATTGCCACTTTTTCTAATGATTGCATATATTTAAATGCTTGCGGGAGAATAAGCCAATTTAAAAATGGTGTTAGCTTATAATTTGCTCCGTAATAATAAGCTTGCAAGATAAATTTAGAGCAATAGTTATTTTCAATTGTCTTAAGCTGATAATTTAAAACGGTGTACTTTTTAACAAACTGAACATTTTCTAAAGCCCATTGAGCAGCTTTTTCTGCACCAAACTTTGAACGCAATAATGTAATACGATCTCCTGTATGATGTCGCTGCCAAAATTGACTGGCTGTTAAGATATGGCCAGAAGGATTACCAGGTATTGATTCGATGATGTTACAATCAGGACCCACAATTGTGACATGTCCAACATAGTAAGTCGATTTTCCAATGGATGAATACAAAATATCTCCTGGTAGTATTTTCACCTTACTGTTAGGGTATGATTGCACCTTGCGTAGAGACATAATATGACGCTCCTTAACTATTTCTAGAAATTAATCTGATAATAAAGACTAATCGTTATTATCATTTATTACATAAATTATAACATGAGATGGAATAAATAAAATCATCAGCCAATAGTGAGGTGAAAATATTTACTTTACTAAAGTTTTAAAAGAAGTTTTTAGGGAATGACAATAATATAAAGGAGTGTTAATAAATATGTTAAAACGACTGCAACATTATATAAATGGTGAATGGATAGATTCAACCGGATCTGATGTAATTGATGTTATAAATCCAGCAACAGAAGAAGTTTTTGGTCAAATAAGCAATGGAACAAAAGAAGATTTAGATAAAGCTGTAGAAGCGGCGAAAAAAGCATTTCCAAGTTTTTCTCAGACAACAAGAGAAGAAAGAATTGAAATGATCAATCGAATTGTCGAAGAGTATGCAAAAAGAAAAGACGAAATTATTCAAACAGTAACAAATGAATTGGGCGTGCCTTTAAAATTAAGTGAGAAATCACATTATAATATGGGTATGCAACATTTCATTCAAGCTGCAAAAGAGTTAGAAACATTCGAGTTTGAAGAAGAGCGCGATGGTACGATTATACGTAAAGAGTCAATTGGTGTAAGTGGCTTAATTACGCCTTGGAATTTCCCTACAAATCAAACGGCAACAAAAATTGCGAGTGCTTT
>CALZEK010000243.1 GCA_945639745.1 uncultured Bacillaceae bacterium | reverse complement strand
GAAATAATTTGGTTTGTATTACATGTGATTTTCTTAGTCATTTCATTTTTTATCAAAATTATATTTAAAAAAGAATTATTAATTATTATCGGTAATTTTATGATTTGGTTCATTGTAATATTGGTTGTATTTGATATAAGTTTTATTGTTTATCCTTTTATTTATACATTAGTAGCAATTATCGGCATTGTCTTAGCAAACTTAACACTAAAAATAATGAAAAAACCTTAATAAACACTTAATAATCAAGTAGTGTCTATTAAGGTTTTCTTCGTTTTCTATTACATGTGTGGAGTGTTATAATGTAAAGACTTAAATTAAGAATTGAGGACTGGTTAAAATGTTAACAGTTGAAGGATTAAAGAAATCATATGGTGATAAGTTATTATTTGAAAATATAAATGTTTTGATTAAAGATAATGAACGGATTGGTTTAATTGGTGTGAATGGCACAGGTAAATCAACTTTTTTAAAAATATTAGCAGGCATTGAACACGCAGACGCAGGTGACATTACTCATCCAAATGATTACCGGGTTGAATATCTCCCTCAAAATCCAGAGATGGATGGAACATTAAAAGTGATTGATTATATTTACGCAGGTGAAGCTGACATTATGGTTGCGATGCGTGAGTATGAACATGCCTTAATTAACCTTGAAAATCATCCGGAAGATGAAAAAGCACAAAATCAATTACTTGATTGCCAACAGACGATGGATAAATACGATGCTTGGGAAGCGAGCACGGTCGCTAAAACAGTTTTAACTCAAATGGGTGTGACAAGTTTTGATAAACAAATTAAATATCTCTCAGGTGGTCAAAAAAAACGGGTCGCAATTGCTAAAGCGCTTATTCAACCGGTAAATTTATTAATTTTAGATGAGCCTACCAACCATTTAGATAATGAAACAATCATTTGGTTAGAACAATATTTAACAAGGTATCAAGGTGCTTTATTACTTGTCACACATGACCGATACTTCCTAGATCGTATTACAAATAGAATTTATGAATTAGATAATGGATCATTATATGTTTATGAAGGTAATTATGAAATTTTCTTAGAACAAAAAGCTGAACGTGAGATACTTGAACATAGTCTAGCTGAAAAACATCAAAATACTTTAAAACGTGAATTAGCATGGTTAAGACGTGGTCCAAGAGCTCGTTCAACAAAACAACGAGCACGAATTGAACGGATTGATAAGTTGAAGCAAGAAACATTTAATTTAAGTGATGAAAATGTTGAGATTCAAACTGGTTCAACGCGCTTGGGTAAACAAGTGATAGAAGTTGAAAATTTAAGTAAATCAATTGCAAATAAACAATTGTTTACCAATTTTAGTTATTTAATTGGGCCAGGAGATCGGATTGGAATTATTGGCCCTAATGGCTCAGGTAAATCAACGTTACTTAATATCATAAGTGGTCGATTAAAACCAGATGCTGGAACGATTAGTATAGGTGAAACAGTAAAAATTGGTTATTACACGCAAGGTGAAGATGAACTGAATGAAGATGAGCGAATCATTGAATATATTAAAGAAGTCGCTGAAGTCATTAAAACAAAAGATGATAAAATAATTACAGCTGAACAAATGTTAGAACGCTTTTTATTTTCAAGAGCTCAGCAATGGTCGTATATTAAAAGTCTTTCAGGTGGTGAAAGACGCCGGTTATATTTATTAAAAATATTAATGACGGAACCAAATGTGATTATTTTAGATGAGCCGACAAATGATTTAGATATTAAAACATTAGGTATTTTAGAAGACTATCTTGAACATTTCCCAGGCGTTGTCTTGACGGTTTCTCACGACCGATATTTTTTAGACCAAGTCGTTGATGAGTTAATTGTTTTTGATGGTCAAGGTCATGTAGAACATTTTTATGGTAATTATAGCGAGTACGCAGAACAAGTGAAAGAAGAAAAATTAGCAAGAACAAAAGTAAAACAAGTGCAAAAAACCCAACCACCAAAAAAAGAAAAAACAAAGCTCTCTTATCATGAGCAAAAAGAATGGGAAACAATTGAAGATGAGATTGAAGCATTAGAAATAAAGATAGAAACTCTAAAAACACAAATTGCCGCAGAAGGTAGCAATATAGAAGTCGTACAAGAACTCTTTAAAGAACAACAAACACTTGAATCACAACTTGAGATAAAAATGGAACGTTGGGAAGAATTATCTCTTTTGGTTGAAAGTTTTATCAAGTAGGTATTTTATTGTTTAAAGCTTTGTGATAACGGGTATAAGAAAACAAGCATGATTGGAGCTGAGAGCCGTGTGAAGATTTTTATCAAACTAATTACGATTGGTTTAATTGCTGGTACAGTCTTGGCTGAATCTTTACGTTTAATTTATGCAATAACTGAAGTAAATGCTTATAACCTTTTATTTAACTTCGACTATATACCCATTATTGGCGTTTATTCAAATACAAGTAGTTGGACAGGAATGACTTTTCATTACTTTACTTGTGTCGCTAGTGTCGTTGTAAGTTATTACTTTTTTAAAAAGTTAAAACTTGAAAAAGAAGCATTGCCATATATTAGTTTGTTTTTTGTAGGATCATTAATGCTTTATTTTTTAACCGGATTATCCCCTGAACCGCCAGCTTGGAATGATTGGGTAGCATTTGGTTTCTTTGGTTTGTCGCATCTCTTATATGCTG
>CALZEK010000242.1 GCA_945639745.1 uncultured Bacillaceae bacterium | reverse complement strand
ATGGTAGTTGAGACTTTGTCTCTGCAAGAGTAGGTCGCCGCCAGGCAGTCAAATAAAGGTACTTTGAATCTAAATTCAGAGTACCTTTATTTTTTATTTTACAGGATAAATGAAACCTAATGAAAAATAAAATAACAATGATATAATAGAAAATAGATTGATAAAAGTTTAGGATAAAAATTGAATGAGGAGTGAGAAATTAATGAAAAATATTTATATCATAGATGGTGCTAGAACAGCATTTACATCATTTGGCGGCTCGTTTTCACAAGTTACAGCAACAGAACTCGGTGTATTAACAGCTAAAGAAGCCTTAAAACGGTCACAAGTTAAACCAAATCAAATAGATCATGTTTATTATGGAAATGTTATTCATTCAAGTGAAAATGCAGCATATTTAGCTCGTCATATTGGACTCGGAGCAGATGTACCAGAAGAAGTAGGTGCATTAACTCTAAATCGTTTATGTGGATCAGGCTTACAATCAATTATTTCAGCTGCTCAATCGATTTTATTAAATGAAAGTGATCTTAATTTAGTTGGTGGTGCTGAAAATATGTCAATGTCACCTTATGCTAATTTTAAAAATCGATTCAAAGGCCCTAAAATGGGTAATTTAGAATATACAGATATGCTTCAAGCAACGTTAACAGATGCTTACACAGGTTCTGGTATGGGTTTAACTGCTGAAAAACTAGCTGAGCAGTATGATATTTCCCGTGAAGACCAAGATATTTATGCAATGGAATCAAATAAACGAGCAGAATTAGCAGTAAATAATGGTTATTTTGCTGAAGAAATAATTCCTGTTGAAGTTACTTCTAAAAGAAACAAAATTACAATCGATAAAGATGAACATATTAAAAAAAATGTCTCATTGGAAGAAATGAATCAATTACGTCCTGCATTTAAACAAGATGGAACAGTAACTGCAGGTAATTCATCAGGGATTAATGATGGCGCAGCTTCCTTAGTAATAGCTAGTGAAGAAGCAGTGAATGAAAATAAATTATCGCCTATGGCAAGAATCGTTAGTTGGGGTATTGTAGGAGTGGATCCAACAATTATGGGGATTGGTCCTGTTCCTGCAATTAAACAAGCATTAGAACGTGCAAATTTATCAATTGAAGATATAGATTTATTTGAAATTAATGAAGCTTTTGCTGCCCAATATTTAGCTGTAGAAAAAGAATTAAACTTAGATCGTTCAATTGTTAATGTTAATGGTGGAGCGATTGCCTTAGGTCATCCAGTAGGTGTTTCAGGGTCGCGTATTGTCTTAACAGCTGCTTATGAATTAAAAAGACGTGGTGGAAAGTATGCAGTAGCTAGTTTATGTATTGGTGGCGGTCAAGGCATTGCAATGGTTATTGAACGAGTATAATAGAAAGGTTACTTTAAAATTACTTTAAAGTAACCTTTTTATCATTTAAATCATTAGATAAATGAAACTGATTCGTTTAATAGAGGGTTTATGATAAAATAGAATCAATCGTTAAAATAGTGAAATGTGAAGGTGAATTTATGTCAAATAAAATTGTTAGAGGGACGATGTTATTAACAGGAGCAGCATTTCTCTCTAAATTATTGGGAATGATTTACGTTATTCCATTTAATGAATTAGTCGGTACTAAAGGTGGAGCATTATATTTATACGCATATAATCCCTACACAATATTAATCAGTATATCAACAATTGGTGTCCCATTAGCAACATCTAAATTTATTTCAAAATATAATTCTCTTGGAGATTATTATACAGGGCTCAGGATGTTTAGACTTGGTATTATATTAATGAGTATTACAGGTTTTATATCATTTTTAATTCTATTTTTTAGTGCGGATTGGTTAGCACATAGTATCGTTGTTGATGATGACTATGGAAATAGTGCAGCAGATGTTAAAATGGTCATTCGTATGGTCAGCTTTGCCTTACTTATTATTCCAGGTATGAGTATTGTTCGTGGATTTTTTCAAGGTAATCAATCAATGGGACCGACAGCAGTATCTCAAGTCATTGAACAAATTGTTCGGATTGCTTTTGTATTAATATCAGCATACGTCATTATTAAAATTTATGATGGTACAATCGCAACAGCTGTCGGTTTTGCAACCTTTGCTGCATTTATAGGTGCACTTGCATCGATTGTTGTCTTGTTAAGGTATTGGATTAAAAGAAAAGATTTTATTATGACAAAAGTAAATGATCAAGTTGTTAAAGAGGATATTCCTATTCGAGAATTAATTTACGAATTATTTTCTTATGCCGGTCCATTTATTTTGGTAGGGATGGCAATTCCTTTATATCAAAATGTTGATCAATTTACTTTTAATAAAGCAATGGCGACAATTGGACAAGGAAATATATCCGAAGCTGCATTTGCAGCCATTAATTTATATGGTCATAAGTTAGTTATTATCCCAGTGACACTTTCAACAGGAATTTCGATGACGATTATTCCTGTCTTAACTCAGTCCTTTACAAATCAAGATTTTCCTAGTTTGAAAAAACAAATAAATCAAACCTTACAAATTGTATTTGTTCTTGTCGTTCCAGCTGTTGTCGGTTTATCAGTCTTGTCATATGAAGCATATGGTTCATTATATGGTTTAGGAGATATTGAGTTAACGAGTTACTTGCTCGCTTGGTATGCGCCTGTGGCATTATTATTTGCTTTAT
>CALZEK010000241.1 GCA_945639745.1 uncultured Bacillaceae bacterium | reverse complement strand
GATAATCTAACACATCCTGGTTCCACATCCCTTCAAGTGAGTCGCTTGTATACTCTGCTGAAAAGCGCGTTGAATATCTTGTGATGTTTAAGACACGATAATTATGATCTTTTGTTGCTTCCATTACAGACCCTTGCCAATTACCTGCTAAGGAACCACCGATCACGGCAATTGTCGCATCATAATCTTCTGTCACTCCATACTCTCCAATTTTCATTCCTTTTTCTTTAGAACTTTGATTAACTCCATCTAAATTGGCTTGTGGCCAATCATCATAGACTTGTGATAAATCTGGAATTGCTTCTTTATCAGGTACTTTTACGCCTTCTTTTGCTGCCATCACACCTGGATAATCTGCATCTGTGATGCGCTCATTTGCTTGCTTTTGATCGATTGTGAGTCCAACAAATAAAGCAATAATTAAAGCTAGATTTATAGTTCCCATAATACCTAATCTCTTAAATGCAAATCTGTCATTATTTGACGTACGAATGGGGTCTTCAATCAGTTGTGTCATGAAGAAAGATAAAACGACTGATACAAGAATAATAAAGCTTCCCATAAAGAAGCCTGGAATATCTTGGACGTTATAGCGGTAAAATGATAATAAGACCCAGTGCCATAAATAAATCCCAAAAGATATCCCACCGATTTTAACCATCCATTTTGAACCTAAAAAGCGTTTCACACCAAATCTTGTCTCACGTGTTCCTGATAAAACTATTAAAATGGCAGCAATCATCGGCCATAAAGCAATATAACCTGGGAATTTTTCTGATACATCAAAAATAATACCTGTTGAAATTAAGGCAATTAACCCAATCCAACCTGCCAGTACTGCAAAGACCTTGTTCACTCTAATTGAAGATAAGTTAATACAAAGTAAACTTCCGAGTGCGAATTGCCAGACGCGTGTAAATGTTGTGAAATAAGCCCATTGTTGGTTAGCCGACGTTAAGTAAATTGAATAGGCGAGTGATGTCACAAAAATTATTCCTAACAGTGTATTAATTACTCTTTTTACATTTAGATTGTGATATTTTTTTACAAGAATTAAAATAATAGTAAACAATAAAAACCAAATCAGATAAAACTGGCCTTGAATCGATAATGCCCAAAAATGTTCGATGGGTGTCTTCATCTGACTTGCATCTAAATAATCCGTGTTAGATATGGCTAATTGCCAGTTTTGATAAAAGAACATGGATGCTAAAACTTCTTTTAATGTTTTTCCAAAAATTGATTTTGGTAATAAAAAATAACTTAAGACTAAGACAATACTTAAAATGAAGAAGACAGATGGTAAAAGTCTTTTCATTAGTTTCTTTATGTAAGGTAAAAATTTAAGCTCACCTGTTCGATTGATCGTTGAGATAATTGAACTGGTAATTAAAAATCCTGAGATTACAAAGAATACATCAACCCCACCAGAAACCCGGTTAAACCAGATATGGTAGATTGCAACTAAAAGAGCCGCAACAAAGCGAAGTCCTTCTATTTCTAGTCTAAATTTTCGTTCTATATCAATAAGTGGTTGCTTTTCCATTTATTTAATTCCTACCTTATTTACTTTATTTTTAACAATTTATTTATTCCCGCAAACCAGTATATCATAAATGGTTTTATAGCTGAAACAAGGATACTTAATTATTGAAATACTCCTAGATTGTTATATGATAGAATTACTATTTAATGTGCTTATAAGAGGAATAGGTGATAAATTTGCAACGAATTAAAAACGTCTTGTTAGCTTTTTATAAAATTGCTTTTAAATTTTTAGGCATGATTTTACCTAAAAGTAAAAATATTATTGTTTTTGAAAGTTTTTTAGGAAAACAATTTAGTGATAATCCACGAGCAATCTATGAATATCTTAACCTTCATTACCCGCACGTGAAATTATATTGGAGTTTCGATAAGAAAAACATTGAATCATTTTCAGACTATAATATTTTATCTGTAAAAAGATTTTCATTAAAATGGATGTTCTTAATGAACCGAGCAAAGTATTGGGTATCTAATAGTCGATTACCTCTGTGGATTCCAAAACCTCGAAACACGGTTTATTTACAAACCTGGCATGGGACGCCACTAAAGAAACTAGCAAGCGATATGGAACAAGTTCATATGCCAGGCACAAACATTTTTGATTATAAACGTGATTTTGTTACAGAAAGTAAAAAATGGGATTATTTAATTTCACCTAACGCCTATGCAACACCGATTTTTAAACGTGCCTTTCAGTTTAATCAAACAATAATTGAATCAGGTTATCCAAGAAATGATTTTTTAATTACTCATAATAATGAACATGATATTAGTCGGATTAAAAGTAAACTTGATTTGCCTGCTGATAAAAAAGTAATTTTATATGCGCCAACATGGCGAGACGATGATTATAAAAAAATCGGTCATTATCAATTTAAATTACCTTTTGACTTGGATGAACTAAAAAAAGAGTTGAGTGAAGATTATATTATTGTCTTAAGACTCCATTATTTAATTGCTGAACGAATTGATTTATCAAACTACTCAAATTTCATTGTTGATTATTCACACCATAAAGATATTAGGGACTTATATTTAGTTTCAGATATACTGATTACGGATTATTCATCAGTCTTTTTTGATTATGCGAACTTACACAGACCGATGATTTTTTATGTACATGATCTCGAAAAGTATCGT
>CALZEK010000240.1 GCA_945639745.1 uncultured Bacillaceae bacterium | reverse complement strand
TTAATTATTTAGAGTTTTTCATAGCTATAATCATGTCAGCTCTGGCGACGTTCATACTTACATTTTTTGTAAGAGAGTAGCCATTAAATTTAAATTTATGGATGTACCGGATTATCGTAAAATACATAAAAATCCAACCCCTCGTATAGGTGGACTAGCCATTTATTTGGGGTTTTTAATTGGTCTTTTATATCTTCAGCCAACAAATGAACATATGCCAGCAATTATTGTTGGAAGTTTAATTATTGTGATTACGGGAGCCTTGGATGATAAGTATAGTATCCGTCCGATTGTAAAATTAACCGGACAGACAACAGGTGCTGGACTTTTAGTCTTATCTGGTTTAGTTATTGATCGTGTGACCTTACCTATTATTGGGATGGTTGATTTAGGTTTTTTTGGGATTATTCTGACCTTACTGTGGATTGTTGGAATTACAAATGCAATTAATTTAATTGATGGATTAGATGGCCTAGCAACTGGGGTCTCAACAATTGCTTTACTTAGTATGTTTGTCATGGCAATTATTCAAGGGCAAGTTGTCGCAGCTTATTTAAGTATCGCGCTTGTCGGTTCGAATTTAGGGTTTTTATACCATAACTTCCACCCGGCAAAGATTTATATGGGGGACACCGGCTCAAACTTCTTAGGGTATATGATTGCCGTTATATCGATATTAGGACTATTTAAAAACATAGCCTTATTTAGTTTCATTATTCCAGTTACCATTTTAGCAGTTCCTATCTTTGATACACTTTTTGCAATCGTCAGAAGAGCAGCTAACCAGCAAAAAATCATGGCACCTGATAACAAACATATTCATTATCAATTATTACATGTTGGTTTCACACACCGTCAATCAGTACTGATCATGTATGCCTTTAGTCTTGTATTCGGGGTATTAGCAATCGTCTCGACCCAAGTATCAATGATTACAACGTTAATTATCACACTCTTTATCATCGGATTGCTTTACATCTTAGCAGAAATGTCAGGGCTCATCCGAGGTGGAGAAAGGCCAGTAGTTGATTATATCTTGCGTGTTATGAATATAAAGAAAAAATAAAAGCGAACACTAATTTTAGTGTTCGCTTTATTAATGATAAAAAATATTAATTAAATCATTGGATGATTGCCCGTCGGAATACTTATTCCAACGTAAATTAAAGGCAGCAAATTCTTTTTGATCAACTGAAGCATGATTGATCGCTTCAATTAATTCGCTTGTATTTTTAGCAATTGTGCCGGGAACTGTTTCTTTTAGTGGTTCCCATAAACCACGTGATTTTGAATATCTGTTTAAATCTGGCACATAAAAGACCATTGGCCGTTTTAGTAATGAAAATTCAAAAGGTAGAGATGAATAATCAGTAATTAATAAATCAACGACAGTGAGTAACTCATTAACATTTTTATGTGCAGAGACATCATAGACAAAACCCGGCAAGACATCAGCCGTAAAAGCTTTATTCAGTCTCGGGTGGAATTTTACAAGTAAGATATAATCGTCATCAATCGCTTGTTTAATTTTTTTATAATCCATTCTTAATCTTCTTCTACTTAATCGGCCATCTCTAAATGTTGGTGCATAAAGTATGACTTTTTTATCTTTAATAAAGGGATAGCGATTAATAACCTTCTTTTTTGCCTTTTGCATGTCAAGATCATTTAAAAAGAAGTCCGTTCTTGGGATGCCTGTTTTCAACAATTGTTTTTTAGTCGTCTTAAAGGCATCCATAAATAATTCACCCCTGCGATCAGATCCAATCACAGTGTAATCAACTTGATCATATGCATATTGGAATCGTTCAAGTGCAGTGGGTTTACGTAATTTTACTTGTTTATCTTCTAAACCAAATTTTTTAATTGCACCCGCAGCATGCCACAATTGGATTACGAATTGCTTTTTATGATTTGGCATTCCAGCGAGAAAACCAAAATAATTATCAATAAAAATAATCCGACAGGTTGCTAAGTGATAAACGGACCGGATGAATTCAAACGGTTTTTTGGCATCATTAAATATGTATACTTTATAATCAGAAAAAGTATTGGGAGTCACTGTTAATTTGTTATCTTTTAAGACGACAATCTCTTCAGAAGGTACTCGATCTTTGAGTGCATTCATCACATAAACAGAGTTATCGGCAAAAGAAGTTACGAAAACAGTTTTTTGCTTTTGTAATGTAAAAGAAAATGCAGTAAAGAATCCTCTAAAAATTCTTAAATAGATCTTGACTGCAAATTCTTTAATCATGATTCGCTCGCTTTTCTAAATCTTTTTTAATTTGCGTTGTTGAAATACCTTCTGTACGAGGTAAATAAACAACTTCACATTGATCCTTTAAGAAGTCAAATTCACCTTCCCAATCATCACCCATTACAAAAACATCTATATCGTGATCTTTGATATCAGTGTTTTTTTGCTCCCAATTCTCCTCAGGAATCACCTCATCGACATAACGCACAGCTTCTAAAATTGCTTTACGTTGTTCAAAGGTATAGTAAGCTTTTTTACCTTTACCAGCATTGAATTCATCAGAAGAAATTGCGACAACCAAGTAATCACCTAATGCTTTAGCACGACGCAAGATATTAATATGACCCGTATGTAATAAATCAAATGTCCCGTAAGTAATGACTTTTTTCATAGGTTTATAACCTCCGTAAAATAATATAGACTTTAATTATACTATATCTATGTGA
>CALZEK010000239.1 GCA_945639745.1 uncultured Bacillaceae bacterium | reverse complement strand
ATTTTAAAAGGAGAGATTAATTATGACAGCGACAAAAGGACTTGAAGGAATCGTTGCAACACAATCATCAATTAGTTCGATTATCGATGATAAATTAACTTATGTTGGTTATTCGATTGATGAATTAACAGAAAATGCATCGTTTGAAGAAGTAGTTTACTTACTATGGAATCAAGAACTTCCGAATAAAGAACAATTAGAAGAGATTCGTAATGACCTTAGAAATAATATGGAAATACCGCAAGCGCTTATTGATCATTTACATTCATATGATTTAACGAAAGTACATCCAATGGCAGCATTGCGTACTGCAATTTCTTTCCTAGGAGTATTAGATGAAGAAGCAGATAATCAAGAAGCAAATGCAAGAAAACGTAAAGCAATTCGTTTACAAGCACAAGTAGCAACAATAGTAGCAGCATTTTCTAGAATTCGTAAAGGTCAAGAGCCAGTTAAACCTAGAAAAGACTTAAATTATGCAGCTAACTTTTTATATATGTTAAATAATAAATTACCAGAAGATATTGAAGTTGAAGCTATTGATAAAGCATTAGTCTTACATGCCGATCATGAATTAAACGCATCTACATTTACAGCAAGAGTATGTGTAGCAACATTATCAGATATATATTCAGGCGTTACTTCAGCAATTGGTGCACTAAAAGGACCACTTCACGGTGGAGCTAACGAGCAAGTTATGGCAATGTTATCTGAAATTGGCGAAGAAGATAATGCAATTCCATATATTAAAAAGAAATTAGAAAATAAAGAAAAAATCATGGGTATGGGACACCGTGTATATCGTACAGGAGATCCGCGTGCAAAACACTTACAAGAAATGTCTAAGCAGTTAACTAAATTAACTGGAAATGAACATTATTACAAAATGTCTGTAGAAATTGAAGAGTATATTAAAAAAGAAAAAGGTCTTCCAGCTAACGTAGACTTTTATTCAGCATCAGTTTATGATAGTTTAGGAATTGATCATGATTTATTTACACCAATTTTTGCAGTAAGTCGTATGTCAGGTTGGATTGCTCATATCTTAGAGCAGTTTGCTAATAACCGCTTAATTCGTCCGCGTGCAGAATATATTGGCCCAGAGTTACGTGAATTTGTATCAATAGAAAAAAGATAGTAATAACATTTATAGCCGGGGGTCTAAGCGATTATCTTTACAAAAGCTTATTATCCGGCTATTATTGTGATGTGATTAATTAACACTGTATATTATTTTCAAACTGGATTGGTATTAAACAATCTTAAAATAATGTTCAGAGAAAAACCGTGATTTAAATTTAAAAGTCACGACTAAATTATACCGAACAGTTTGGTATGATATAAATATTATTAGGAGGCTTATTATAATGACTAAAGGCAATCAAATAACAGTAGAAAACAGTAAGTTAACAGTACCAAATGATCCAATTATTCCATTTATCGAAGGTGACGGAACAGGTCCAGATATTTGGGCTGCAGCAAACCGTGTTTTAGATGCAGCAGTAGAAAAAGCATACAATGGTGAAAAAGAAATTGTATGGAAAGAAGTGTATGCTGGTCAAAAAGCATTTGATAAAACAGGCGAATGGTTACCACAAGAAACACTAGATGAAATTGATAAATATAAAGTTGCTATCAAAGGTCCACTTACAACACCAATCGGTGGTGGATTCCGTTCATTAAACGTAGCATTACGTCAAGAATTAGATTTATTCAACTGTCTACGTCCAGTACGTTATGTTGAAGGTGTACCTTCTCCAGTTAAACGTCCAGAAGATGTTGATATGACAATTTTCCGTGAAAACACAGAAGATATCTATGCTGGTATTGAGTGGAAAGAAGGAACGCCAGAAGTTAAAAAAGTTATTGATTTCTTACAAGATGAAATGGGTGTTAAAAATATTCGTTTCCCTGAATCATCAGGTATCGGTATTAAGCCAATTTCTGAAGAAGGAACTAAGCGTCTAGTTCGCTCGAGTATTGACTATGCAATTGAAGAAGGTCGTAAGAGTGTAACATTAGTTCATAAAGGAAACATTATGAAGTTTACAGAAGGTGCATTCAAAGACTGGGGTTACGAAGTTGCTGAAGAAGAATTTGGTGACAAAGTATTCACATGGGCTGAATATGACCGTATTGTTGAAAAAGAAGGTAAAGAAAAAGCTGATAAAGCACAAGACGAAGCAATCGCTTCAGGTAAAATCCTAGTTAAAGATGCAATTGCTGATATTTTCTTACAGCAAATCTTAACTCGTCCAGCTGAGTTTGATGTAGTTGTTACAATGAACTTAAACGGTGACTATATTTCTGATGCACTTGCTGCACAAGTAGGTGGAATCGGTATTGCACCAGGAGCTAACATTAACTATGTAACTGGACATGCAATCTTTGAAGCAACTCATGGTACTGCTCCAAAATATGCTGGTCTAGACAAAGTTAACCCATCATCAGTTATTCTTTCAGGTGTATTAATGTTAGAGCATATGGGATGGCACGAGGCTGCAAAACTAATCGATGACTCAATGGATAAAACAATTGCATCACAAGTTGTTACTTATGACTTCGCACGTCTAATGGATAATCCAAAAGAAGTTAAGTGTTCAGAGTTTGCAGATGAATTAATTAAAAATATGTAATTAAAATTTATGAATGAAATGGGGAAAGCATAATGGGCATTACTCGCAGAAAAATTTCAGTCATAGGTTCAGGATTTAC
>CALZEK010000238.1 GCA_945639745.1 uncultured Bacillaceae bacterium | reverse complement strand
TTTAGATTACCTGATATAGGTGAAGGAATACATGAAGGTGAAATATTAAAGTGGTTTATCAAAGAAGGCGAAGAAATAAAAGAAGATGATCCTTTGTGTGAAATTCAAAATGATAAATCAGTTGTAGAAATACCTTCACCTGTTGAAGGAACAATTTTAAAGATACATGTTGAGGAAGGTACAGTTGCTGTTGTAGGTGATTTATTAGTGAGCATTGAAGCTGAAGGTTATGAAGCATCTGAAACTGAAACTGAGCCTGAGTCTGCAGACGAAGAAGATAAAGATGAAAAAGCAGAGCAAAGTGAAACAGAACAAGTAACTGATAAAGAATCAAAACAAACAGAAGAAGCTAAAGATAAAGGATTAGATCAAAGAGTTATTGCTATGCCTTCTGTTAGAAAGTATGCAAGAGATAATAATGTAAATATTCAAGAAGTTACTGGATCAGGTAAAAATGATCGAATCTTAAAAACAGATGTAGATGCATTCTTATCAGGGGATCAATCAGTAGATGTAGATGCAGAAAGTAAAGAAATTACAGAAGAAACAAAAGTTCAAGCGCAACCGACTCAGGCGACTGAAGGTGAATACCCTGAAACGCGTGAAGAAATGTCATCCATTCGTAAAACTATTGCAAAAGCAATGGTTAATTCGAAAACTAAAGCACCTCATGTAACGTTAATGGATGAGATAGATGTAACTGATTTAGTTGAGCATAGGAATAAATTTAAAGGAATTGCTGCTGAGCAAGATATAAAATTAACGTTTTTACCGTATGTTGTTAAAGCGTTAATATCTGCATCTAAGAAATTCCCAATCTTAAATGCTATGGTAGATGAAGAAACGAATGAAATAGTTCATAAACATTACTATAATATTGGTATTGCAGCAGATACTGATCGTGGTTTATTAGTTCCAGTATTAAAAGATGCTGATAGAAAATCACTCTTTGAAATCTCAGCAGAGATAAATGGGTTGGCAGAAAAGGCTCGAGATGGTACACTAAAACCTGGAGAGATGAGAGGTGCATCAAATACAATTACTAATATTGGATCAGCTGGTGGTCAATGGTTTACACCTGTACTGAACTATCCTGAAGCAGTTATTTTAGGTATAGGTCGAATTGCAGAAAAACCAATAGCTAAAAATGGAGAAGTGGTTATTGCACCAGTACTCGCATTATCACTTAGTTTCGATCACCGAATTGTAGATGGTGTGACAGCTCAACTTGCATTAAATCAAATTAAACGTTTATTAAATGATCCACAATTAATTATGATGGAGGCGTAATAATATGGTAGTAGGAGATTTTCCAATCGAAGTAGATACATTAGTAGTAGGTGCTGGCCCGGGAGGATATGTTGCAGCAATTCGTGCAGCTCAAATGGGTCAAGAGGTAACAATAGTTGATAAGGGTGCATTAGGTGGTACGTGCTTAAATGTTGGTTGTATACCTTCAAAAGCACTTATTCAAGCTGGTCATATGGCAGCTAATGCAGCAGGTAACGAAGACCTTGGAATTACGACTGAAAAAGTCAATGTTGATTTTGCTAAAGTTCAAGAATGGAAAGGCAAAATTGTTGATCGATTAACATCAGGTGTTGGTTCTTTAATGAAAGGTAATAAAGTAGATGTTGTACAAGGTGAAGTTTATTTTGTAGATGATAAAAGTGTCCGTATCATGGATGACAAAAATTCACAAACATACACATTTAAAAATTGTATTATTGCAACAGGTTCAACACCAATCGAAATTCCAGGATTTGCTTATTCTGACAGAGTTTTAGACTCAGAAGCTGCATTAGCTTTAGAAGAAATCCCTGAAAAATTAGTTGTCATTGGTGGAGGTTATATTGGAACGGAATTAGGCTCAGCTTATGCTAATTTTGGTACAAAAGTAACTATTCTTGAAGGTGAAAAGACAATTTTATCAACATTTGAAAAGTCAATGACTTCAGTTGTATCTCGTAGACTTAAAAAGAATAATGCAGATATTATAACAGAAGCAATGGCAAAGAGTGTTGAAGAGACTGATAAAGGTGTTAAAGTAACATATGAAGTCGATGGTAAAGAAGAAGTTGTAGAAGCTGATTATGTACTTGTAACAGTCGGTCGTTATCCGAATACAAAAGAAATAGGTTTAGAAGAGGCAGGCATTGAATTAGATGATCGTGGATTAGTAAAAATTGATGAACAGTGCCGTACAAATAAAGAGAATATCTATGCTATAGGAGATATTGTTAAAGGTTTACCACTTGCTCATAAAGCTTCTTATGAAGGTAAAGTTGCAGCAGAAGCAATTAGCGGTGAGAAATCAGTTATTGATTACTTAGCAATGCCAGCTGTTGTATTCTCTGATCCAGAAATGGCGTCAGTCGGATATACAGAAGCAGAAGCTAAAGAAGCTGGTATTGAAATTAAAGCAGCTAAATTCCCATTTGGAGCTAATGGAAGAGCACTTTCATTAAATGATAGTGACGGTTCATTAAAATTAATTACACGTAAAAGTGATGGATTAGTTATTGGAGGTCAAATTGTCGGACCTAACGCAAGTGAAATGATAGGTGAAATTACACTAGCAATTGAATCAGGTATGACAGCTGAAGATATAGCACTAACAATTCATGCTCATCCTACATTAGGTGAAATAACAATGGAAGCAGCAGAAGTTGCATTAGGTACACCAATTCACACACTATAATTTTTTTCAAAAGA
>CALZEK010000237.1 GCA_945639745.1 uncultured Bacillaceae bacterium | reverse complement strand
GTAATCATGGGTGATAAGACAAATCGATTATCTAACTCGACACCATTAGGTAATCTAACTGTTTCAAATAGTGATTTATATTTATCATTCGTTTGCAATCTTGTCGCCTCATTTCCAATAAAAAATGATTTCAATCTTTATCCAAATTTACTATTCATTCGAAAGATTGTCAATTTGATTATCTAATAAATCTTGTTATAATTAAAGTGAATGATACTAATGATTAACTGGTTTAAAACTATAGAAAGAGGGATTTATATGAAAAAACGTGGTAACTTTTTATTTGTTGAAAAAAACAATGACACATATACAATTAGCATGACTCCTGAATTACAAGATGATGTAGGAACAATTGGTTTTGTTGATTTTATTTTAGAAGATCATTTCAATACAGGTGATCCTATTTTGAATTTAGAAGCTTCTAAAACAGTACTTGAAATGAGTACACCTCTCGCTGGAAAAGTTGTCGAGCGTAATGAGGTACTCACTACTGAACCTTCTCTTTTAAATTCAGCTAAACCTGAAGAAAATTGGGTTATAAAATTAACAGATGTAGATGAAAGTGAATTTAACAATTTAGAAGACGCTTAAATCATTTCTAGACGACCAGGTATTTTTCCAGATCGTCTGTTCTTTTATTATGTCTAATATTAAGGAGAGGCTTATGAATCAACATGAACAACTTGATTATTTAATTGACTACTTATTAAATGAGCAAAGTGACAATAAAATATTTTTTAATGATTATAAGCAAGAAACACTCGAAGACAAATTTGAATTGTTTAGAGGTTTATGTAATGTTAGAGCGCCTCAACCCATTTCGGAAGACTTTCTTAAAATACACGATGATTTTTTAACTCATTGGAACCAAGATCGTACGCTTGTTTCATTAGAAGATTTACCTGCTATTCAAGATCAACTCTATCTTTGGCAAGGTGATATTACGCGTTTAAATGTTGATGCCATCGTTAACGCTGCCAACAGTAGGTTACTTGGTTGCACACAAGCTAATCATACGTGTATTGATAATATCATTCATACGCGAGCAGGAGTTGAATTACGTTTAGCTTGTGAAGAGATTATTCAAACACAAGGTCGAAAAGAGCCGGTTGGTAAAGCTAAAATAACAAAAGCATACAACTTACCCGCCAACTATGTCATTCATACAGTAGGCCCTTATATCGATCAACGAGGTCTTTCACCACTAAAAGAACATTTACTTCATTCTTCTTATCGCTCGGTACTAGAGTTAGCTGAAGAGCATCAATTAAAGTCGATTGCTTTTTGTTGTATTTCAACAGGAGAATTTAATTTTCCTAATCAACGAGCTGCTGAAATAGCAATTAAAACAGTACAAGATTATTTAACTGAAACAAAATCAACTATGAAAGTTATGTTTAATGTGTTTAAAGATAAAGATTTAGCTATCTATCAATCGATTTTAGAACAAAAGGAATAGGTGATTAAAGTGGAAAAGTATTGGGAAACATTAAATAATAAAAATGATTTAAGTCAATCTGATCTATTAGCTCGTTTAATCGAAGAAGCTGAAGCAATTGTTGTTGGAATTGGTGCAGGAATGTCTGCTTCAACAGGATTTACTTATGTTGGCAAACGATTTACCGATGCATTTCCTGATTTTATTGAAAAATATCAATTACTAGATATGCTCCAAGCGAGTTTATTTACATTTGAAGATGAACCAGAGTATTGGGCTTTTCAAAGTCGTTTTGTTTTAATGAATTATTTTGATCAACCTACTGGACAAGCTTACGTGGATTTAAAAAAGATTTTAACTAATAAGCCATACCATGTGATTACAACAAACGCTGATAATGCTTTTTATGCAGCAGAATTTAATATGGATAAAGTTTTTCGTATCCAAGGTGAATATGGTTTATTACAATGTTCAAATCATTGCCATCAGCAAACGTATCAAGATGAAGAACTGATGCGACAAATGGTTAAAGAACAAGAAAATATGCGCGTTCCTGAAAATCTTGTGCCTTATTGTCCAAAATGCAATGCACCACTTGAAGTTAATAAACGAACAGAAGAAAAAGGAATGGTTGAAGATGCTTCTTTCCATGAACAAAAAAAGCGTTATGAAGCATTTTTAGCGCAAGTTGAAGGCAAAAAAACACTCTTTTTAGAGATTGGTGTAGGTCATACAACACCTCAGTTTATTAAACATCCTTTCCATAAGATGACTAAAGAAAATGAAAAAGCTTTATTTGTGACGATGAATGAAAGAAACTATTTCATTCCACATGCGATTCGACCGCAAAGCATACAAATTAATGATGATATTGAAGATACCTTTCACACAATTATCACTCATAAAATAAATAATTAAAGGAGTTATTTTATGTATTTAATTTTACCTAAACGTAATGGAAAATGGATTTATGATCCTAGCATTTCCATGGCTATTCAAGTTTATGTTAAAGATCATTTATTTTTAGACGACGACGTTTTATTTCCCTATATGATGGATCCTGTCGTACAAATTGGTAAATATCAAAATGCTTATGAAGAAATAAATCAACCTTATCTCGATGAACATCACATCAAAACTCTTCGCCGAGATACTGGTGGTGGAGCTATTTATCTTGATGATAAAAATATGAGTTTTTGCTTTCTACTAGAAGGTGATCAAGATATCTTTGGTAATTATAAACGCCTTTTTGAACCTGCTGTTAAAGGACTTGAAAAGTTAGGTGTTAGCAAACTTGAACAAAAAGGCCG
>CALZEK010000236.1 GCA_945639745.1 uncultured Bacillaceae bacterium | reverse complement strand
CTCTCCTTATTAAGATATTAATTTAAATTTCAACACGATTTAAAGCTATCTTAACGATATCATAAATAAAGTTTTTTGCACTATATTTTTATAAATAGGGTTATTTTTTATAAAAGACCAAATAAAAAATGTACCCTATAAAGTTTTATAATAAATCAACTCTGTAGGGTACATTTTAATATAATACTTGATAACTTTTATAAGTTAATACATTCCGTCAGTTTCTTCGCTTGTATTAATGAAGATGTTCTTTGTTTGACTATAAGCGTCTATCATACTCTTATAAGTCTCACGACCAATTCCTGAATTCTTGTAACCACCAAATGGTGCTCCTGCAGGTAAATTCGCATACTGATTAACCCACATACGTCCTGTACGAACGCCACGAGAAACACGAAGTGCTTTATTAATATCGCGCGTAAAGACACCACCTGCTAAACCATACTCAGAATCATTTGCAAGTTCGATTACCTCGTCTTCATCTTTAAATTTAATAACTGTTGCTACTGGTCCAAAAATTTCTTCTTGAGCAATACGCATCTGATTATTGGCATCAGCTAATATTGTTGGTGCCATAAATGCACCTTCACCTAGCTTATCATCTTTAATTTGATAACCACCTGTAATAAGTTTAGCTCCTTCTTCTTTTCCAATTTCTACATACTTTAAAATTTTATCGAGTTGTTTTTGATTAACTTGCGCACCCATTTGAACGCCTTCTACCCATGGCAACCCAACTTCTACTTTTTCAAATGCTTCTTTTATTGCAATTAAAAATTCATCATAGATCTCTTCGTGAACGAAAACGCGTGATCCAGCACTACATACTTGTCCTTGGTTAAAGGCAACACCTTTTAAGACACCTTCAACAGCACGATCCCAATTTGCATCATTAAAGATGATATTAGCTGACTTACCACCTAATTCTAATGTTGCTGGAATTAAACGCTCAGCTGCTGCTTTAGCAACTGTGTATCCGACATCTGTAGAACCTGTAAATGCTAATTTAGAAATACCTTCATGATTAAGTAAATAATCACCTGACTGTGATCCTTTACCTGTAATAATATTTACAACACCTTTAGGTAAAAGTTGATCTAATAACTTAGTTAATTCTAGTAAACTTACTGGTGTTGATGAAGATGGTGTAATAACGATTGTATTTCCTGTTGCTAATGCTGGTGCTAATTTCCACGCACTCATAAGAAGCGGGAAGTTCCACGGAACAATTTGCCCAACAACACCAATTGGTTCTCTTAGAACCATTGTTAAATTATTTTCATCAAGTTGTTGAGCTGTTCCTTCTTCAGAACGGATTACGCCTGCAAAATAACGAAAATGGTCAATTGCTAAGTGAACATCTGCAGCTGTTGTTTCTCGAAGTGGCTTTCCATTATCTAAAGTTTCCACCATAGCTAAGTGGTCAGCATTTTCTTCCATTAAATCGGCTATTTTAAGTAATATTCTACTTCTTTCTTCGATACTTATTTTTGCCCATTCAGATAATGCTTTTTCTGCAGCATCAACAGCAGCATCAACATCAGCATTTGAAGCATTTATAAATTGTGTTAATTTTTCTCCTGTAGACGGATTAATTGAATCCATTGTTTTACCTTCTGAACCTTCTGTCCACTCTCCATTTATATATAATTTATAAGACGGATCGATATATTCTTTTATATTTATAGATTTCATAAATTTATTCTCCTTTTTTTAATACTATATTCACTATATCCCCTTAGATACTTCACAACAAATATTTGGATTCATTTGAGATAAAATGTATTACAATAAAGTAATCTGTCTATATAGTTAAAAAAATTCAAATAAAACACGCCTCTACAATTAATTTATAATGATATAGTCGTTTCATTTTTCACTTTATGTTTATATATTTCAAATTTAACCATATTTTTATTCTAGCTATTTCCAATAATCATTTGCAGCTGCAACGGTTTGAAAGTGAACTGCTACGACATGCGAAGCAGCAGTTAAGCTATCTGCATTCTCTGCATATTCGGGTCTCAATCTTTCTCGTACTTCTGCAGAGGTTTGCGTATATGCCACACCTTTTCTTGCGAGTTTTAAAGCGAGTTCAAATCCTTCTTGGGGCGTGTTTGTTTTCAAACTCGGTAACCAATCCGTCATAATAAACCTCTCCTCACATAGATTATAGATGTATATATATTTAGTATAAAGCATTCTAATAAATCAAACAACACTCTAAAAGCCGGTAATTAATTATTTCCGCTAAGATGAAGTTGACCCTCTCAGTTATTAAATAGTTGGTCCATAATATCTTTTCTCGAAACTATACCAACGAGCTTACCCATTTCATCAACAACTGGTAATCTTTTTACTTTATTACGGACTAAGATGCTGGCCGCTGATTCAATATCATCGTCTGGATTAATTGTAGTGACATCTTCTGTCATAACTGTTTGTACATAATGTCCCATCGATTTTTTAACATTATCTAAATATTTATTTGGATCATCTAGATAAATAATTCCACCTAATATTTCTAAAAATGCTGGCACTTGCACTTTTGAATTATGCTTTATCAGATCACCCTCTGTAATAATTCCTATTAAACTGTCATCTTCATCAATTACCGGTAAACCACTTAAGCCATGTTTAGAAAGTAAATTTGCACATTTTTCTACCGTGTCATTTTTATTAACTGTAATAACTTCTTTTGTCATTATATCTTCAATTTTCATTGTAATTTCTCCCATCTATAAAAAATATATTCTATCTTAA
>CALZEK010000235.1 GCA_945639745.1 uncultured Bacillaceae bacterium | reverse complement strand
CTGTACTTTTAATGCCTCTAGGAATTATCATTAATACAATGGGCAATTTTTCAAATAATTTCTCACTTGCAACTCTGGGTACGGCGTTAATTTTTTTACAAGCCATTATTATTGCCGCTTTATTTTGGAAGCGAAAACGTTGGAAGAGCCTTGTTCTTTTCATCATTGTAGGCTTAGCCATGTTAGTTTACTTCTACTTATTTTATTTACTCGATTACGTTTCATTTATCATGATAAAATGAGTCATAAATCGCATTAAAATCTTTTACCATTTCAATATCAAGAGCCGTGATCCCTTTTGCGCGCCAGGAAGATATTTCAAGTACAACTTTTTTATAATATATTTTTATCATGGGATGGTGGAGTCGCTTCTCTGAATATTCGCCAATCCTCTTAGCAAAATTCACACCATCCAAATAAGTTTCAAATGCATATTGACGCATAATCCATTTTTCATCCTTTTGTTGCCAATCCGGTAAACCATCCAAGGCTTTTTCGAGTTCTGCTTCATTTAATGGAATCATGTCATAATCATCTTCTGTTTGATATTCTTTCATGGCTTTTCACTCCCCTCATACTTTACCCTTTATTTAAAAATCTAATCATTATTCATCCTTCAACACATACATTCTTTTTTCTCACCAAAAAAAAGATTAGTCTAAAACTAATGAGCTTAGTTTTAGACTAATCAGTTATTACTGAAAACTTGCCTACTCCATATTAATTTTCTTTGACAGTCGTGAATGGGAGCGACTTGTCCAATATGGGTATTCATCTGATTTTGTTTCATTTTAACCCCTATTCTAGATGATGCTCAATCTTTTTTTAAACTAACTTACCTAAAGCAACTGGAAGATTTTATCCTTCAACACCGACAGCTTCAGCTTGATAAATACCTTTTTTATTTTATTTATTGTAGGTTCTTCAAACATCAAACTGCCTAGTGATTAGTGCGGCCGCTTTTTATAAGTCTTACTCTAATTTCTTTCATACAATTTCAAGGGATTTCCAATCTAGAATTAAGGAAATTCATTTGAAATTACTTTTAAAACATGACACGTCTTTCAATTCATAAATTGATTTGTTTGCATTTCATGCAGTGCTTAATTACCTTGCAATACTGGTTTGTACGCTTCTTGCTAGACACGTTTTTCTTAAACCATATTGTTCAATAACGACTGTCTCCTTAATAAGAAATGCTCCCACTTTGTTACTACTTTGTATATACCCGCAATTTTAAAAGTTAAACATATTTTTTAAAAGTTTTTTATTTTTTTATATCGATTCGAGAATTTACTCAAAATACTTCCCGATTTTGTCAAATTCACGGCAGTTGTTAATACATGTGAAACTTCTTGAATTTGAAAAGGCACTAACGCGCGTGAGTGAAATGTATAGTGCATCTAACATGTGCTTCCACTGTTTTGATTCATTTTCAATTCCTTCAAGCAATAAAATGACGTGTGAGCTTTCCCATCCTTTATAACTGTGATAGCTCGCAACTTTTAGGCGGTCTTTATCTGGTTGGAACATCCACTTTTCATTTCTTCGCTTACTTTCAGCTTCTGTTTCATTTACGTCATAAACATGGGATACTTTCCACGCGGAGTCTTCAAATGCCTTAACGACGTTAATCCCTGTTTCTTCATTCATAGTAATAATTGTAATATCCTTTGCTGTACTCACGTTCTTTTCAAGGATTGTATTTATTTTTTCTTGAATTAAGGGAATTCTATTTGCGTTTACTTCAACATTTTGCCAGTCAATATCAGTAAACAAATCAATTTGTTCACTTGTTGCATTGAGTCGTTTATCAATACCAAAAACATCGCTTAAACGATCAATTTGATGAACAATCCCATTTGGTAAACGATGTGTAATTGATAAGTGACCAACTTGACCTTTAAAACCAAGACCTGCAATCTCTTCAGGCTCTTTAATCCAGACACCTTGTTCTTCATACATACTTTGCGCTTCATCATACATGACTAATAACTCACCTTGTTCAGTATAGATGTTTTTTAAAAAGCGCAACCAATCACCTGAGAAATCTTGCCCCTCATCAATAAAAATTGAATCATATTGTAAATGTTTTAAAATATCAGTCTGTCTTTTTTCTAACACAGCTTCCATCGCCCACTTTGGCTGTGTTTCTACACTTGTTTCAGGCACATTAAGACCTAATTCAGCAATTAAGACTTTTAAAAAGCCATGAAAATGTGAAATTGTTAAATGACTCTTCAATAAATTACGATCATTACCTACAAATTGCTGCTGACACAAATCACGTAAATAATGTCTTAATGTAATATTATAAGTGAGCACTAATACACGCTCACCCCGCGTAATCGCATCAGCTGCTTTGGTCGCA
This sequence comes from uncultured Bacillaceae bacterium, assembly GCA_945639745.1. Lineage (GTDB taxonomy): Bacteria > Bacillota > Bacilli > Bacillales > Amphibacillaceae > Pseudogracilibacillus. The sequence goes on along the minus strand of CALZEK010000235.1, from coordinate 409 downwards.
ATGACAGCTGTTTTACCAGACCCTGCAACACCACCCCACCGGCGAATACTTCCTTTTTGAACGGGTACGAGTCGATATTGTTCTGGGGTTAATGTTAAGCGGCGTTTATAATTAGGTACCTCAGTACTTGGATCTAACAAATGAGTTAGATTTTGGACAAGATGCTGCAGTGATTTTTCCGGTCCGAGTAAATTTAGACCGGTCAATAAAGACACTTGATGGGAAGCGGTCATCATCTCGCTCGACTTCATCACTTGTTAAATCATCTAAATCTTTTTTTGTCCAAATCAGACACGTATTTGGATCAACTTCGCCAACAAAGCTTAATGCATCTTCACGCCCTGCATGATGAAAATAAACGATTGGTGTCATCATGTCAAAGGCTTGTTTACCATGACTTTCAACCGCT
>CALZEK010000234.1 GCA_945639745.1 uncultured Bacillaceae bacterium | reverse complement strand
GTCGGTTGGTTTAATAAATTAAAACAACGTTTCAAAGTAGATTTTCCACTACCTGATAATCCCATAACAACAAAAACTTCTCCTTCTTTAATTTCAAGTGAAGCGTCGTATACACCTACTGTATGATTAGTCTCATTTAAGATTTCTTCTTTTGATTTACCTGCTTCGATCATTGGAATAACCGATTTTGGATTAGGTCCAAATATTTTTGAGACATGTTCAAGCTTTATTTTTGTAGTCATTAATTTACACTCTCCTATGCTTTTGGAATTTATCAGCAACACCGTTTGTAATACGGTCGATTATTATCGCAATAAAGACAATACTAATTCCTGCTTCAAATCCTAAAGCAATATCAATGCGGTTAATCGACATGAGTACTTGTTCACCTAAACCTTGAGCACCAACCATAGAAGCTATAACAACCATTGATAATGCCATCATCGTTGTTTGGTTGACACCAGCCATGATTGTTGGCAAAGCTTGTGGTAATTGAACTTTAGTTAACATTTGCCATCTTGATGAACCAAATGACAAGGCCGATTCAGTAACTTCTTGATCAACACCACGTATAGCTAGTTCTGTTAAGCGAATAACAGGTGGTAATGCATAAATTAATGTTGCAAAAATTGCTGATACGTTACCTAAGCCAAAGAAAAATATTGCGGGAATTAAATATACAAAACTAGGCATTGTTTGCATAGCATCTAAGATAGGACGCATCATCGTTGAGAAGAATTTACTAAATGACATATATATACCAAAGGGTATACCTATAATTAATGATATAAATACAGCAGTTGTTATGATTGCTATTGTCATCATCATATCATCCCATAAACCAAATGTTCCGATTAAAAAAACAAATATACTATATAATATTCCTGAAAAGAATGAACGGAAAAACCATCCTAATAAAAAGATAATTAGAACAAATACAAACCATGGCAGCCATGTTAAAAAGCCTTCAATCCCATTAATTGTATTTGACGCAATTATGAAAATAAGATTAAAAAAGCTTTCAAGAGCTGTATCTAAAAAATCGACAAGGTCTTTTATATAGGTACCTACATCAAACTTTATATTCGGAAATTTACCCATAATCAAACTGCAATTAAGCAGTTTTCACACTCCTTTTATATTTTAATCAATTACAAGAAGTAGCTGAATATTTGATTCAGCTACTTCTGAATTGTTGAATATTAAAGCACTTCTTTTACTTTTTCAACTTCCTCTTCTGTAATCCATTCTGTCCAAACATCTTCATATTCTTCCATCCACCATTTTCCAGCTTCTTCAGCTGATACATCTTCTTTTTCCATATATTCTAATGCTGCTTCAGTCAGATCACTACTTGTTTCATATTTTTCTAAAAACTCAACAACATCTGGTGCTTGTTCTGGTAAATCTTTATGAACTGAAACCATCACATCGTTTGGTGGGAATGCAGTTGCTCCTGTTTCTTCCCAAGTGTCACGATCAAATTCTGGTTCTTCTAAAAGAGTCAAATCATATTTCGCTGTTACCCATGTCGGAGACCAATAATAACCAACCCAAGGTTCTCCTTTTTCATATTTATTAACTAAATCGGCTACTAAAGCTGAATCTGATCCAGGTAAAAAGTTATTCATTGTTTCATCAAGACCATAAGCATCAAATTTATTAGATATTTTTTGCTCTATTGTCCAACCACTTGGTGCATTTAATATTCTACCTCTGCTTGAATCTTCAGGGTCTTTAAACACTTCTGGATAATCCTTTAAATCCTCTACAGTTTTTAAGTCTGGTGCTACCGGTTCAATTCCCCGTTCTTTATCGCCTTCAATAACATAAGTTGGAACAAATATTCCTTGGACATTGTCATCAAAGTTAACAGCCAAGTCTAATACTTCTCCATCTTCAATTGCTTCATCATATGCTGGATAGAGATTATCTGTCCAAACCTCCATATAAACATTAATGTCACCTTCGCGAAGTCCTTGGAAGGTTGCCATAGTAGATCCTGTTGTTTGTTCTGTATCATAATCAAAAGCTTCTTCAATAATTGTTCGTGCGATAAAATTATGTACAAGTATACTATCCCATCCGGCATCTGCAAAGACAATCGTATCGATTTCTTTTGCTTCGTCTGAATCCTCATCTCCACCACATGCAGCTAGAATACTTAAAATTAGTATTGCAACAAGCATTAACATATATTTCCTCATTTACTAATCCTCCTTATTTTTTAAAAAAATTTACACTTATCGAAATTAAGTCTTTTCTATAACAATAACTAATTTTTTACATTTATACAAAACTTATATTTTATGATTTAAAGCCATATTTCTTTGTTTTTTACATAAATAGTAGTTTTATCTCTTGTTTCCAAACGGATGGTAACTTATACTCCATTTTATTAATAAAAAACAAAAAAGACTTCGATAAACAATTGTTTATCGAAGTCTTTGAGTAATTTAATTAACCTTGTAATAATAAATCATATGGATCTTCAAGCATTTCTTTAATTCTTACTAAGAATCTAACAGCTTCAGCTCCATCAACAATTCTATGGTCATAAGATAAAGCTAAGTACATCATTGGACGTACTTCAATTGTATCATCAGGCATAACTACTGCACGTTTAACAATATTGTGCATACCTAGGATACCTACTTGTGGCGCATTTAAAATTGGTGTTGATAACATTGAACCAAAGATTCCACCATTCGTAATTGTAAATGATCCACCTTGTAATTCATCAAGACCTAGTGAATTTTCTTGTGCTTTACCACCAAGTACTTTAATTTCTTTTTCAATTTCACCGAAATCTAATTTATCA
>CALZEK010000233.1 GCA_945639745.1 uncultured Bacillaceae bacterium | reverse complement strand
TGCTACTGAAGAAATGGTGATTACTTCTGAACTTTCAGAAAATGAATCAATGGATGAAGAAGAAGCGGCTAATTTTATCACAATTATTAAGCAAAAAATATCAGAAAAGAAACCTGAAAGTAAAGAAGAGATAAAGCTTTTAATTGAAGAAGTGGCTAATGAAAAAAATTATGATTTAACAAAAGAAGAAATTACAAAATTAGTTGATTTATTTCAAAAATTCAAGGATTTAAATATTGATTGGGACGCGGTTAATCAAAAGATTGATGAAACCAAGGGTAAAGTCACAGACTTTTTAGAAAGTGACGAAGGAAAATCTTTGATGGAAAAAATTAAAGACTTTTTCAAATCAATTTGGAATATGATCTTTGGAGAAAGTAAATCAGAATAATATATAACTAAGCGTGCATGAAAAAAATGCATGCTTAGTTTAAAACATTCTTGTTATTCAGAATATTCTAATATATAATAATGGAAAGTGATTCAAGGAGGAAGATTATGCCAACAATTAATGAAAGCGCTTCAAAAATAATAACAAGAGCAAGAAGAAATACATTAGGAGATCTCTTAAACCGAACAACAAACAGATATCCAGATAAACAAGCATTTATCTTTAGAGATAGACAAGTCAGTTACCGAACCCTCAATGAACTTGTTAATCAAACAGCTAATGGATTGATAAATGACGGGATAAAACAAGGGGATCGTTTAGCAATATTATCTAAAAACAGTTTAGATTTTGTGATTTCAATGTTTGCTATTGCTCGAATTGGAGCGGTATTTATACCGATAAATTATATGTTGAAAAATAAAGATATAACCTATATTTTAGGACATGCTGAAGTAAGTGGTTTATTAACGTCAGAAGAATATGTGGATAGGTTAGAAGAAGCAATTGAAGCATCAAGCATTAAAAATCCAGCACGTTATCTTTTAGAAAGCGATAAATCAACAGGGTCATGGAAATCACTAAAAGACCTTCAAGCATCTGAAAGTAAAGAAGAAGTGGAAGCAGATATTTCAGATGATGATTTAGCCCACGTATTATATACAAGTGGAACAGAGTCAAATCCTAAAGGTGTTATGTTATCCCATAAGAGTCTTATTAGTGAATATGTTAGTTGTATTATTGATGGTAAAATGAGTGAAAAAGATGTTTTAGTACATGCTTTACCACTTTACCACAGTGCACAATTGCATGTGTTTTTAGGACCAAGTATTTATTTAGGAGCAAGTGGAATAATTTTAGACCAAGCATCACCAACAACAATTATGAATGCGATTACAAAATTTGGTGCAAGTCAATTATTTGCCCCACCAACTGTTTGGATAGCTATTTTACGTGATCCTAATTTTGATACATATGAATTATCATCACTTAAAAAATGTTACTATGGAGCAGCGATTATGCCACGTGAAATATTAAAAGAATTATCAAGACGCTTACCAAATGCCTTATTTTGGAATTTTTATGGTCAAACAGAAGTTGCTCCTCTCGCAACGGCATTACAACCAGAGGATCAATTAAGAAAATTAGGTTCGGCAGGTAGACCGACACTAAACGTGGAGACAAAAATAGTAGATGATAAGGACCAAGAAGTTGCTCGAGGAGAAATAGGAGAAATAGTGCATCAAACTCCACATGCAATGATCGGATATTTAAATGATCCCGAAAAAACAAAAGAAGCATTTAAAAATGGCTGGTTCCATAGTGGAGATTTGGGGATTATGGATGAAGAAGGATACATTACGATTGTTGATCGTAAAAAAGATATTATTAATACAGGCGGTGTGAACGTAGCTAGTAGAGAAATTGAAGAAATCATTTATCAACTAGAAGAAGTCTCAGAAGTTGCTGTTATTGGTTTACCGGATGACTATTGGATTGAAGCAATTACTGCGATTGTTGTTTTAAAAGACAATCAAACATTGTCTGCAGCAGAGATAACTCATTACTGTCAAGAAGAATTATCAAAGTATAAAGCACCTAAACATGTGTTTTTCACTGAAACATTACCTAAAAACCCGAGTGGAAAAGTATTAAAGAAAGATCTAAGAGATATGTATAGTAAACAATAATAAAAATGACCTACTTAAAAGATAAGTAGGTCATTTTTATGTATAAATAAGCTGATTATATATGATAAAATAACTGATAAGCATTTAATAACACTTAATAGTAAGCAGGTGAAATAAAATGAATGATCAATATGTCATTGGTTGGGGAACCTTAATGCTTATTAATGCCGGTCTTGCCCAAGGGAAAAATAGATCAGGTCTTAATTGGTTTTTAATCTCATTATTATTAGGGCCATTAGCTACATTTATTTTAGTATTACTAGAAAAATTACCAGAAAATAATTAGTTAAATCTATTTTATCATCAAAACGCTATTAATCTGCTAAACTAATGATAAGAGTAGGAGTGAGAAGATGGCAGAAGAAAAAATCAAAGTAGTTGGAATTGCTGGTGAACTAACCGGCTGGAAAGTAACGATAGCTTTACATGAAATCTTAGAAGCAATGAAAAAAATTAATCCACAAATAACCACAGAATTAATTGAAATGAAAGAATATGATGTTGAATTTGTTACAGGGGAACCATTATCTTTTTATAATGATGATACCTGGGAAGTGATCAGTAAAATAAATGCTGCAGACATTGTCGTATTTGGTACACCGATTTATCAGGCATCAATTACAGGTGCTTTAAAAAACTTATTAGATCATTTTCCAGTAGATGCATTTAATCGAAAAGTTACAAGAATGGTGACAATTGGTGGGATTGAAAAGCACTTTTTAGTTTCAGAATATCAATTAAAACCAATT
>CALZEK010000232.1 GCA_945639745.1 uncultured Bacillaceae bacterium | reverse complement strand
TAATCAGGTTACTAATAATCAACAACAAGAAAAATCGGTTATAAAAAATACTGTTAAAGTATTAGAAGAAACCTTTAAAAGTTTTGGAGTAAAAGCAACGGTGTCTAATGTACATGTTGGACCAGCTGTAACTAAGTATGAAATAAATCCTGAAGCTGGGGTAAAGGTGAGTAGAATAGTTAATTTACATGATGACCTTGCGCTTGCTCTTGCTGCTCAAGATATAAGAATAGAAGCGCCTATTCCAGGAAAGGCAGCGGTTGGTATTGAAGTTCCTAATACAGAGGTAGCTATGGTGTCTTTAAAAGAAGTTATCGAACCTTCTAGTAAATTACCGAAAAAACTTTTATTTGGATTAGGTAGAGATATTTCTGGAAATGCAATTGTAGGCGAATTAAATAAAATGCCACATATGCTAATTGCAGGTGCAACAGGAAGTGGTAAAAGTGTTTGTATCAATGGCATAATTACATCAATATTAATGCGTGCAAAACCAAATGAAGTTAAGATGATGATGATTGATCCTAAAAAAGTAGAATTAAATGTTTATAATGGTATCCCACATTTACTTACACCTGTAGTAACTGATCCTAAACAAGCATCAATTGCATTAAAAAAAGTAGTTGCTGAAATGGAAAGACGATATGATTTATTCTCAGAAACTGGCACAAGAAACTTAGAAGGCTACAATGAGTATTTAAAGAGGGAAAATGAACAGAATGATAATAAGGAAGCATATTTACCTTATATAGTTGTTTTAGTCGATGAACTTGCAGATTTGATGATGGTAGCTTCGAGTGAAGTTGAAGACGCAATTACTCGTCTTGCACAAATGGCGCGTGCTGCAGGAATTCACTTAATTATTGCAACGCAAAGACCATCAGTAGATGTCATAACAGGAGTAATAAAAGCAAATATACCTTCACGAATCGCATTTAGCGTTTCTTCACAGATAGATTCTAGAACAATATTAGATACTGGTGGAGCTGAAAAATTATTAGGTCGAGGAGATATGTTATATATCCCTGTTGGTATGTCAAAACCATTAAGAATTCAAGGCGCATTCTTATCTGATGAAGAAGTAGAAAAAGTTGTTGATCACTGTATTGGACAACAAAAAGCATCTTATCAAGAAGAAATGATTCCTGAGGCACCATCAGAAATTGAAGATGAAGTCGATGATGAAATATATTTAGATGCCGTTAAGCTTGTTGTAGAAATGCAAAGTGCAAGTATATCTATGTTGCAAAGAAGATTTCGTATAGGTTATAATCGTGCAGCTCGATTAATCGATGCTATGGAAAATCGTGGTGTTGTCGGACCATCAGAAGGAACAAAGCCACGTGTTGTACTTATTGAAGAAGTTGACTTATTAGAAGAAAATCAAAATAAAATAACTTAATATAATCTTGAAAGAAAGTGGTTAACGTGAATGATAATGTTTTAATTATTGGAGCAAGTGGTGATATTGGTAGAAAGATTGTTCAAGAATTAGCAAATGATGGTTATTCATTACTTCTACATTATCATAAAAATAAAGCAAAGATTAAAGAATTAGCAAATAGTTTACCGCCTGAAGCGATTTTAGGTGTTTATCAAGCTAATTTAACTTCTAAACAAGAAATACAAAATATGCTCGACCAAGTAGTCTACCCTGTTCACTCGATTATTTTTGTAAGTGGTTTAGCAGATAATAATTTATTTCAAGAGACAACAGAGGAAATGATGGATTATATGCTCTCATTACATGTGAAAGCTCCTTGGAAGATAACACAACATTTTTTACAACCGATGATTAGAAAACAATATGGTAAAATTATATTTATCACTTCTATTTGGGGTGAAGTTGGAGCAAGTAATGAAGTTATCTATTCATCAGTTAAGGGAGCGCAAAACAGTTTTGTTAAAGCATTAGCAAAAGAAGTCGGACCAAGTGGTGTTTTAGTAAATGGAATAAGTCCCGGCTTTATTAATACTAAGATGAATCGTCATTTAACAAAAAAAGATATTTCTGATATTGTTTCAGAAATTCCTCTTAATCGCATAGGGTTACCAAAAGATGTAGCTAACGCTGTTAGTTTTTTAATGAGTGAGAAGGCGAGCTATATTCAAGGTGATATAATTAAAGTTACTGGTGGTTGGTAATTAATAAAACCAGATTAAATTGCAATTCAAACTATCTTTAGGTAAAATTAAAGAAAGATTGTTGTATAGGAGGATTACAATTGGAAAAGACAGAATGGTACTTTGAATATGAACTCCAAAACAATCGCCCTGGATTACTTGGTGATATTTCTTCATTATTAGGAATGCTATCGATAAATATTATTATGATTAATAGTATCGAAAATTCAAAACGAGGGATGTTAATTTTATCTAAGGATGATGAGAATATAACGCGTTTACAAACAATTTTAGAAAGAGTAGATACAATAAAAATTATGAAATTAAGAGTACCTAAAATAACAGATCGATTAGCAGTCAGACATGGTAAGTATATTCATTTAGATGCCAAGAATCGAAAAACAGTTAAATTTGTTAGAGAAGAATTTGGTATTTTAGTAGATTTCATGTCAGAAATATTTAAAAGTAAGGGTCACAAGTTAATCGGTGTAAGAGGAATGCCTCGTGTTGGAAAAACTGAAGCAATTGTTGCAGGAAGTGTTAGTGCTAACAAAAAATGGTTATTTGTTTCAAGTACATTGCTTAAACAAACAATTCGCAGTCAGCTAATTGACGGTGAATATGGAGAAGACTATATTTATATTATCGATGGTGTCGTATCGCAAAGACGAGCAAGTGACAAACATTGGCAATTAATTCGAGAAATTATGCAATTACCTG
>CALZEK010000231.1 GCA_945639745.1 uncultured Bacillaceae bacterium | reverse complement strand
AACACTGATACAGCTTCTGATAAATAATCTGAGGACATATTAATATCACCAATCTTAACTTCACCAGTATCAGGCTGTAAGACGCCTGCGATTAGTTTTAATAAAGTGGATTTACCCGTTCCACTTTTTCCGAGTACGGCTAGTTTTTCACCTGGTAAAACAGTTAAATCTATCTGATTTATTGCTTTATCGATTGATGAATCATAACGATAAGTCACATTTTTCAAACTAACTTCTGCCTGCTGTAAATCTCCCTTAAAACCTTGTTTTTTTATTTCACTTATTTTAGATGTTCCTTCGATATCATCCATGCGATTAATTGAATCAATATAAGTAGGTATTTCTTCTACTGCTTCTGACACAGGTATTAAAGCATCTACAATTGTGAAAGTCATTAAAACAAAAGCGGCGATTAATGTTGCAGTAATTGAACCTTCTTCTGTTTGGATATTAGACCAAAATAACATCAAGACAACAGCTAGACTCGCTGAAATTCTTAAAATAGCTTCTTTAAAATGGCGCCATTTTTGAATTTTCTTTTCGACGGTAACGAGCGCTTTATTTTCTGAATTAAATTCATTAATCACTTCATGTTTACGACCACTTGCTAGCCAGTCTACTTGACCGTAGACACCATCAGTTAGTTGGCGATACATTTTATTTCGTTTTTGTTTTAGTTCGATGAAATTAATTTTATTTTTTTGATAAGATAAGTAAGGCATTAAAAATAAAATCACTCCTAAAACAAGCATCATCAAAATCATAAACACTAAGTCAAATGCTCCAATTACCGCAATAAATATCGTATATACCACTAATCCGAGAATACTTGGAAATGCTGTTTTAATATAAAAGTCTTGTAATCTTTCGATATCGTCTGAAAGTACACCTAAAACATCCCCCGTTTGATATTTTTTTCTCAAATCAAATGTTTGCGATTCAAGAATACTATATAAACGTTCCCGTAAATTCGCTAAGATACGTAATACAACATTATGTCCGAGTAATTTTTCAAAATAAGGAAAAACCGCTTGAGCTATACTAAATGTTCTAACAGCAACAATTGGAACATAAACAATTAAAATATTTACCGGTTGAAGAGATGACTTAGAAATTAAATAGCCTGAGACAAATAACAACATTGCACCTGAAGCTATGCCAAGGAAACCAAAAAGAATCGTGAGACTAATTTGACCTTTATATTTTTTCAAATAAGGTTTAATCCATGTATTCAAATTGATTCCCTCCTTGTTCGATTATTTAATAATTGATAAGCTTCACTTGTTTTACTTAGTTCATTCTCAGTTCCTTCTGAAATAATTCTTCCATCTTCAAGTAAATAAATATATTCTAAATCTCTCATCCAATGCAAGCGATGAGTTGCAATAATCATTAATTTATCTTTAAACAATTCTAAAACGACTTGTTTTATATCATACTCTGTTTCTATATCTAAATGAGCAGTTGGTTCATCTAATAAAATAATTGGTTTATCACTCAATAAAGCTCTTGCCATCGCTATTCGTTGTTCTTGACCACCACTTAAACGACGACCACTTTCACCTATTAACTCATCGATTCCATGCGGTAACTGATTGATAAAGTCATCTAATCCTATTTGTTTAATAATGTCATAAACAGATTCTCTACTTGCGCTTGGTTCATAAAAACGAATATTATCATAAATAGTCGCTGGAAAGATATATGGATGTTGAGGAATATAAGCGATATTTTCAAACCATGCCTCATCATGCAATGTGTCAATAGCTTGTTTATTTAGAGTAAATGATCCATTTGTTATCTCAGTGCGTCCTGCTAAGACATTAATCAAAGTTGATTTTCCAGCACCACTGGCACCAATTAAACCTATCAAGCCCTTATTTGGTAATGTTAAGGAAACATCTTCTAACAACTTTGCTTCATCTATTTGATAATTAACTTTAGTTAAAGTTAATTCACTGTCATGTTTCCACTTTAATTCATCAGTATAATCAATTGATAAAGCTTTACTTTGATTAATAAAGTTGTCAATGTCTTGCATCGCTATTTGTCCATCTAAAGTTGCATGAAAATCCTTACCAATTTGTTTAATTGGCGAATAATATTCTGGTGCTAAAATTAAAATTGTTAATGCTGGTAATAATAAAATCACTCCATCGATTAAACGTAAACCTAAACCTACTGCTACAAAAGCAATTGACAAACTTGTAAAGAAATCTAATGCAAATGATGATAGAAATGCAAAAGTCAATGTTCTCATTGTCGCTTTTCTGTAATCTTCACTCACATTTTTTATACTTTCTTTATGTTCCTCGCTTTTACCTAAATAACTTAATGTTTCTAAACCTTTTAAAGAGTCTATAAAATGATTTGATAATAATCGATAGGTCTCATATTGTTTATCTGCTTGCTTTTCAGCCGTTACACCTAACAAAATCATAAAAATAATCACAATTGGAACTGTTATAATTAATATGATTGTCGAGATAAAATCATAAACATAGATGACGATCAAAATCATAATGGGTATAATCATTGTTTTTAATGTTCTAATACTGATAATTTCTAAATAAGCTTTTAGCTGATCAATTCCATCTATTGCTAAAGTAACTAAACGTCCTGTTCCTTCGCTTTGTAAGGTTTGAGAACGATTAGTAAAGTAGGCATCCATTAATTGACTACGTAATAATGACCCTGTTTTTTCAGCATAATTCTCTGCTAAATATATTTGCCACTGATTTAAAGCATATCTCACAATAAAAGCAATGAAAAATAAAATAATTTCAAGTAATACTTCAGTTATCGAAATTCTGTCAAATAAAAGCACGATTGCCCGAGCTAAAAATGTAGCTT
>CALZEK010000230.1 GCA_945639745.1 uncultured Bacillaceae bacterium | reverse complement strand
TCAGCCACGTTATATGGCTGGTGGAATCGATATTGATTCAAGTGATAAGGCCGCAAGATTTATTCGTTTCTGTGATTCATTTAACGTACCAGTCATAACATTTGAAGATGTAACAGGTTTCTTCCCGGGTATTAAACAAGAGCATGGTGGAATTATTCGTCATGGTGCTAAGATATTATATGCCTATTCTGAAGCGACTGTACCAAAAATGACAGTAATATTACGTAAAGCATTTGGTGGTGCTTATGTTGCATTAAATAGTAAGTCAATCGGTGCTGATTTAGTCTTTGCTTGGCCAAATGCTGAAGTTGCAGTAATGGGACCTGAAGGTGCTGCAAATATTATCTTCGCAAGAGAAATTGCTGAAAGTGATAATCCAGAAGCAAAACGTCAAGAAAAAATTGATGAATATAAAAATAAATTTGCTAATCCATATGTAGCAGCTGGATTAGGAATGATTGATGATGTAATTGATCCAAGAGAAACAAGATTAAAGTTAATTCAATCTCTTGATATGCTACGTAACAAAAAAGAGGATAGACCATATAAGAAGCATGGTAATATCCCACTATAATTCGGAGGTTTTTCTAAGTATGGTAAAAGTAAATCAAGATCGATTAATTAATGAATTTATCGAATTAGTAAAAATAGATTCTGAAACTAAATTTGAAACAGAAATAGCTAAGGTGTTATCAGATAAATTCGAATCTTTAGGGCTTGAAGTTATTGAAGACGATAGTGCAAAAACAACTGGTCACGGAGCAGGTAATCTTATTTGTAATTTACCTGCTTCATCATCAGAAATAAAGTCACCAACCGTATTATTGACATCGCATATGGATACAGTAGTTCCAGGACAAAATATTAAGCCATCAATTAAAGATGGTTATATTATATCTGATGGCTCTACAATTTTAGGTGCAGACGATAAAGCAGGACTTGCAGTTATGTTTGAAGCAATCCGACTATTAAAAGAAAATAATATATCTCATGGACCGCTTCAATTTGTAATTACTGCAGGTGAAGAATCAGGTCTTGTTGGTGCAAAAGCGATTAATCAAGAGTTACTTCATTCTGATTACGGTTATGCACTTGATAGTGATGGAGAGATTGGAAATATTGTGGTCTCAGCACCCTATCAAGCAAAATTTCATGTTATTGTTGAAGGGAAATCTGCACATGCAGGAGTAGCACCTGAAAAAGGTGTTTCAGCAATTACACTTGCTGCCAAGTCAATTGCAAAAATGAAGTTAGGAAGAATTGATGAGGAAACAACAGCAAATATCGGATCATTCCAAGGTGGTAAACAAACAAATATCGTTTGTGATCATGTTGATATTTTTGCAGAAGCAAGGTCTTTAAATAAAGAGAAATTAGATGCCTTAATTGAACATATAAAAACTAAATTTGAAGAAACGGCTTCATCACTTGGAGGAAATGCTAAAGTTGATGTCGAATTAATGTATCCTGGATTTTCATTTGATTCAGAGGATCTAGTCGTGCGTAATGCGAAAGAAGCTGCCAAAAGTTTAAATTTATCTAGCAAATTGTTAAACAGTGGTGGTGGTAGTGATGCTAATATCTTTAATGGTTACGGTATTCCAACTGCTAATTTATCAGTCGGATATGAGCATATTCATACAACAAATGAACGTATTCATACAAATGATTTAAAAAATTTAACTGAATTTGTGATAAAAATTATTACACAATCAATAAATAACTAAAATAAGAAATGCTCTATATTGTTTTATAGAGCATTTCTTATTCTTATTTAAAGGATGTATGTAAATGACAAATAAAGCACGGGTCGTTTTTCACTTAGACATGAATAGTTTTTATGCATCTGTAGAAGTCACGTACAATCCAAAATTAAAAGGTAAACCAATTGCAGTAGCAGGTAACCCGAATGAAAGAAAAGGAATTATTGTAACAAGTAGTTACGAAGCGCGAAAAAAAGGGGTCAAAACAACGATGCCTTTATGGGAAGCTAAAAAATTATGTCCTGAATTAATTGTGTTGCCACCTAATATGGAAAGATATCGAAAAGCATCAGAACAAGTATTTTCGATACTACATGACATTACCGATTTAGTTGAACCCATTTCAATAGATGAAGGGTATCTCGACGTAACTAATTATTCTGGTAATCCGATTAAATTGGCAGAAAAAATTCAAAATGATATTTTAAAGCAATTAAATTTACCTTGTAGCATCGGCATTGGACCTAATAAGTTTTTAGCAAAGACAGCTTCAGATATGAAGAAACCTTTAGGTATTACAGTTTTACGTAAAAGGCAAATCAAAGAATTACTTTGGCCATTAAAGGTTGGCGAAATGTATGGGATTGGTCAAAAGACAGCAGAAAAATTAAATCTAGTTAATATTAATACAATAGGAGATCTTGCAAACGCTGATGTTTATAATTTACGTCAACTACTGGGAATCAATGGTGAAAGATTAAAAAACCGAGCAAATGGGATAGATAATAGTCTTGTTGATCCAGAAGCAGCAAGCGAATTTCAAAGTATTGGTAATTCAAGGACATTGAAAGAAGATACTGATGATGAATCAGAGATTTATCAATGGTTTTTAAAATTAGTAAAACTTGTAGAAGCACGCCTTGTTAGACGAGAAGTCATGGGAAAAACAATCCAATTAACATTACGTTTTTCTGACCGTACAACGATAAATCGAAGTAGACGATTAACGAAATATACAAATTCTAAAGAAGAAATTTTATTAATAGTTACCGATTTATTTGATGAACATTGGAACGGAGAACCGATTCGATTAATAGGTGTAACTGTTCAAGACATTTTATACATTTCAGAAATTCATGAACAATTAAGTT
>CALZEK010000229.1 GCA_945639745.1 uncultured Bacillaceae bacterium | reverse complement strand
TGTTTATCTCGAGGATGGTACACCATTTGAATATTCAAAAAGTAGAAGTAAATATACAACGCGTACCTATAAAATTATCGATTTAAATTAACATAAGAAGACATTTTCAAAAGCGAAATCTGGAATGTCTTTTTATTTTCATTAAATATTCAGAACTGAATCTCATTATGAAATAATTTAGAAGTTGATATGAGTAAATAGTTTTTTAACTATATTTCTTGTATCATTAAACTACGATATGTAATTTGTGTTGACTACGTATTAGAATGAAATATTAATATAGAGATAAGGAGTATGATATGGCTTATTTATTTATTGGTTCGATATTTATATTGGCATTGTTTGCTATTCGTTTTTCTAGTAAATATGGTATACCATCGTTGTTATTATTTATTGTTTTAGGAATGTCTTTTGGGGCCATCGGATTTGAGTTTGAAAATTTTCTTTTTGCTGACCAGTTCGCAACGGTTGCTCTTATGGTCATCATGTTTTATGGTGGTTTTGGCACCAACTGGAATATGGCGAAACCTGTTGCTAAAGAAGCAATCATTCTTAGTTCATTAGGTGTCGTACTAACTGCATTGATAACTGGAGCGTTTGCTCACTACGTACTAGACTTTAGTTTGCTTGAAGGAATGTTAGTAGGTTCTGTTGTTGCATCAACAGATTTTGCAAGTGTATCGAATATTTTACGATCAAAAAACTTGAACTTAAAATACAACACGGCTTCATTACTGGAGTTAGAAAGTGGTTCAAACGACCCGACAGCTTATACATTAACAATGGTGTTTCTATCTGTCATTATAGGAACGAACGTGTCCATTCCTATTTTAATCCTGTCACAAATAGCCATAGGAATTGGTGTAGGGGCTGTTGTTGCACTTGTTCTAGGAAGAGTTTTAAAGACCTTGAATATAGGTGGGGACGGGCTATATGCTGTATTTATGGCTGCAGTAATGTTAATCACATTTGGAATGACAGATTACTTTGGCGGTAATGGTTTCCTAGCATTATACATTTTAGGTATTTATCTTGGGAATCAAGAATTCAAAGGGAAAAGAGATATTGTTTTTTTCTACGATGGATTTTCAGAAATTATGCAAATTGGCTTGTTTTTTATTTTAGGACTCTTATCTAATTTGACGGATTTCATTGCAAATTTTCCAATTGCAATTGCAATTATGCTATTCATTACATTAATTGCACGTCCATTATCTGTATATGGACTCATGTTCCCATTTAAATTAAAAAAAAATCAGTTAAATATAATCTCTCTTGCGGGTATTCGTGGGGCTGCTGCTATAGCATTTGCGATTATGGCAGTGAATAGTGAAGCAGAGTTATCTGTTGACATCTACCATATTATTTTTGGTGTCTGTGTGTTATCAGCCCTTATTCAAGGTTCAATCATGCCAATAGCTGCGAAGAAGTGGAATATGTTAGATGCGAATGATACTGTTTTAAAAACATTCAATTACTATTCGACCAAAGCTGAAATTGGTTTTTTAGAAACGACAATTCAACCTGATAGTGAGTTAATTGGTATGAAAGTAAAAGACTTAAACTTAACTTTCGATTATATCGTAGCGAAAATTGAACGTGATGGTGCAACGATTGTTCCTAGAGGTCACATTGTGATACAAGAGAATGATATAATTGTACTAGGTGGAGAAAGCCACTTTGATAAAAGTGGCCAAGACTTAATTGAGTCTGTCATACCGTCTGGGCATAAATGGGAGAATCAACGCGTTATGGATTTGGAGTTGCCATCTAATCGTCTTATAATTATGATTCAGCGTGGGCTAAACGATATAATTGTACCGGTAGGAGAAACAGTTATCCTAAAAGACGATACAGTCGTGATGATTAAGGTAGAGGACCCAATAGATTTCCCGAAAGATGAAGAAACTGAGGAAATTATTACTCAAAATAAAGAAGTTTAGAAGCTTTTTAAATTTACTTGCTTAATAAAGACAGACATTTTCACATTAGATGTCTGTCTTTTTATTTGCTTGGAATATATTCACGAATCAAAATATTCTAGTGTGGAATAGTTTTAGGTTCTCGTTAAATATGTTATCGTTAATAAGTATATATTATTTTAAAATAGATAGATGGGGATAAATATGAAAGAAAATATTAATTTAATTAGAATCACGTTGCCATACTTTAAAAAGTACTGGGGTATTCTAGTTCTTGATTTAATTGCTGCATCTTTAACAACCGTTGCAGGTTTTATTTTACCACTTGTTTTAAGTGAATTTACAAATTTAGGAATGGCTGGCACGTTAACTCTAAAGGTCGTTTCTAAATTAACGATTGTATATGGTGTTTTAAAAATCATTGAAATTATTGCAAGATATTTTATGACAAATATCGGACATCGAATGGGTGCGATGATTGAAACAGATATGCGAAGCGATTTATACGATCATTTAATGAGTTTGCCGACAAGCTATTACAATGATACGAAGGTTGGTCAAATTATGACTCGAGTAACAAGTGACTTGGCTGATATTACGGAGTTTGCACACCATGCTCCGGAAGAGATTTTTATTGTATCGATTCAAGTTGTCGTTTCGTTAGTGATATTAGGTAGTATCAATGCTTGGCTAACATTACTCATTTTTCTTTTATTGCCATTTATGTATATTTTTTCAAGAAAAAATCGTACAAGTATGAAGGTAGAGCAGATGAAACAACGTCGACAGATTGGTAATTTAAATGCCGGTATAGAAGATAGTCTCTCGGGCATTAGAGTAGTCAAAAGTTTTGCGAACGAGCCGATTGAGATTGATAAATTCGAGGGAGGCAATCAAAACTTCCTGACAATTAAGAAAGATTTCTATAGCGCGATGGCAT
>CALZEK010000228.1 GCA_945639745.1 uncultured Bacillaceae bacterium | reverse complement strand
TGGTAAGATAAAGATGTTTTCAGGAAACTATGATTTCTGGTATGAATCAAGTCAACTTGCTGCTCAAATGGCTAAAGATGAAAATAAGAAAAAAGAAGAAAAAGTTAAAGACCTTCAAGCTTTTATTGCACGTTTTAGTGCGAATGCTTCAAAATCTAAACAAGCTACATCACGACGTAAATTACTAGAAAGTATTACTTTAGATGACCTAAAACCTTCATCGCGTCGTTATCCATATATTGCTTTTACACCAGAACGCGAAATTGGTAATGACTTATTACGTGTTGATGGTATTTCTAAAACGATTGATGGACAAAAAGTTTTAGATAATGTTAGTTTTATTATTGATAAAGACGACAAAGTAGCTTTTGTTGGAAGAGATGACTTGGCAAATACAACACTCTTTGAAATTTTAATGGGTAATATTGAACCAGATGAAGGAGAAGTTCATTGGGGTGTAACAACCTCTCAAGCTTATTTACCAAAAGACAATTCAGAGTTCTTTGAACAGAGTAAATCACCTACTTTAGTCGATTGGTTAAGACAATACTCACCTAATGATCAAACAGAAACTTTCTTAAGAAGTTTTCTAGGCAGAATGTTATTTTCTGGTGAAGAAGCATTAAAAAACCCTAGTGTATTATCAGGTGGAGAAAAAGTGCGTTGTATGCTTTCAAAAATGATGCTTAGTAATGCAAATGTTCTTGTTTTTGATGAACCAACTTCTCATTTAGATTTAGAATCAATCCAAGCGCTTAATAATGGACTGATTAAATTTAAAGGTTCTATTCTGTTTACTTCAAGCGACCAACAATTTGTTAATAGTATTGCGACAAGACTTATTGAAGTAACACCTAAAGGATTGATTGATAAAACAATGCAGTATGATGATTATGTGCGTGATTATAAATTACAACAAGAAATTGAAAAAATGTATGAATAAAAAAAAGCATTCAATATATAAATATATTGAATGCTTTTTTATTTAAATTAATTTAATACTGTAATTTTGACATCTCTTCTTCCAAAGTCGAATGCTTCTGATTTAGTTGGTACATGTAAATCAATTCTCTTTCCTTTAATTGCACCGCCTGTATCTCCTGCGATTGCTTCTCCATAACCTTCAACATGTACACGAGATCCTAATGGAATAACTGATGGATCAACAGCAATTACTTTTTTGTTTCGATCTTTATTTAAATCAATTCCTGTTGCTGTTACACCTGAACAACCATAACATTCAGCTGTATAAGCAGTTGCTTCCACTGTCATTGTTTTACCTGACTTTGGTTTGTTTTCAGTTTTTTTAACAGGTTTATTTTCTTTAACTTTAGATTTCTTTTCTACTGACTTAGTTTGTTTTGTTGATGATTTCTTCTCTACTGACTTTGTTGATTTTTTAGCAGTTTTCTTAGCATCATCTTTAATTGCTAGTTCTTGACCAACGATAATTAAACTTGAACTTAGGTTGTTCCAATCTTTTAATTCATTAACTTTCACACCGTACAAGGCACCAATTTTTGATAAGCTATCTCCTGACTTAACTATGTAAGTCGAACTTTTAGTTTCTTCTTTTTTACTTGTTGTTTTATTGTTTGATGTTGATGTTTTTAGTGTTTGTTTAGGATAAATAATATGACTTGTTAAATTATTTATTTTCTTTAACTGACCTACCGTTATATTATTATTTTGTGCTATATTCCAAAGAGTATCACCCTTTTTAACTTCAATTTTCTCTGCTGACGCTTCAGTTCCAAGTGCAAATGTTACTACTAATACCGTACCAAGAATAAGACTTGTTAATTTACTTTTCATTGTATTAAGTACCTCCCTAAAATTTGCTTACAAACAATAGATTAACAAATTTATTTACTTAATACAGTAACAGGGAGATTAAGTACTTATTACAATATTTACATGTTTAAATATGTTCAATGACATATATTACAATTTGTCATATCCTTAATAGGTCCTAACTTACTTCTCTTTCATTAATAAATAAATACCTAATAGCATAACAAAGAATGCTAAGGCTGCTGAGGTGTAAAACATTTGGTCATAACCTGTTTTAAAAATCCTTGTTACAGTTTGTAACATTTCATTTTGTAAATTAGTATCTGACAACTGATTAATATTATTTAATAAAAGACTGAATCCTTCAGTTACTTCATTCCCCTTATCGTTAATTATTTTTTTAGCTAATTCTCCATACTCTTTAAATAAGAGAGGTTCTACTTTTAAAGTACTCGAGGTTATAAATCCCGCAAAAATGGTTGGAAATAAGGTAAGTCCAATCTGTCTTATTAATGACAAAGTACCTAATGCAGATCCATATTGACTTTCTTGAGCTGTTTCACCTATTAAAGAATTAAGTGGCGCACCTAACATCATACCTAAGCCAACACCTGCTAAAATACTCGCTATTACGAAAATTAAGCCATTTGTTACAAATATTGGAAACATTACAAAGCCCATTACACCAATGATCCCTGATATAGTAACTGTTAATTTAGCTCCTAACTTATCTGTTAAAAACCCTCCAAGACCTGCACCAATACCCGAAGCTAGAGCCAATGGTGTCATCCAAAAACCAGCATTTTCAACAGGTATGTGTAAAACTTGTTGGACATATGACGGAATAAAAATAATTCCTGCTAAAAATCCTCCTGAAAATAACCCTAAGACCAATGTAATTTGAAATTGTCCTTGTTTAAGTAAATTTGCTGAAAAAATAGGATCTGCTTTTATTTCTTCTAAATATTGTTCATATTTAATTAACCAAATAAACAGAAGGATACTTAATAATATTAAAGGATAATCAGAAATACTTAACAAGATTTAACTCATGTTTGTAGTATGTTTATT
>CALZEK010000227.1 GCA_945639745.1 uncultured Bacillaceae bacterium | reverse complement strand
TTAATTATTCATCAAGAACTTTAATAAGCAGTATTAAATATTGTTGAAGAGTCGATTGAAGAACTAATTAACGACTAATTAGATATAAAGGAGATAGAAAATTGATAGTTAAATCTTTAGAAGATATTATAGGTACAGATGATCATACAAAAGGTGAAACGTGGGAAAGTCGTCGTTTCATTAAAAAAAGTGACAATGTTGGATTTAGTTTAAATGACACAATTATTAAAGAAGGTACAGAAAGTTATTTTTGGTATAAAAACCATATTGAAGCAGTTTATTGTATCGAAGGTGAAGGAGAGGTTGAAACTCTTTCTGATGGTAAAATATATCCATTAAAGCCAGGTACAATGTATTTATTAAATGATAATGATAAGCACTATTTACGCGCTAAAACACAAATGCGTATGGTGTGTGTCTTTAATCCACCATTAGTAGGTACAGAAACGCATGATGAAGATGGCGTTTATCCATTACTATAAACAAAAACCTCTCATTAAAAGTGAGAGGTTTTTTTATTTTTAAATCTCTGTTAATATCTATAGTAAGATAGAATTGGAGATAAATATGAAAAATAATACAATACAAACTAAATCAACTTTAATTAATGATTTAAAAAAAATAGGTATCACATCAAAAATGACTTTAATTGTCCATTCATCACTCAGTTCCATGGGTCAAGTCTCAGGTGGAGCTCTTTCTGTTATACAAGCTTTACAAGAAGTATTAACTAAAGAAGGCACACTAGTGATGCCAACTCATTCGAGTCATTTATCAGATCCAAAAGAATGGTATAATCCAAAAATTAAAAAACATATGTGGAATAAAATAAGAAAAGAAATGCCAGGATATGATAAAAATACTACTCCAACATATCAAATGGGAATTATCCCTGAGGTATTTAGGACGTTACCAGATGTCAAACGAAGTAATCATCCTGTTTATTCATTTTCTGCATGGGGAAAAGAAAAAAACAATATATTAGAAAAACATTCATTAAATAATGGTTTAGGGGAATGCTCACCTTTAGCAAGGATATATGATTTAGATGGTTATATATTATTGTTGGGTACTAATTATGATTCAAATACGTCAATGCATTTAAGCGAACATCGGATAGGTGTCTTCCCCAAAATAAAAAGAAAGAGTCCAATGATTATTAATGAGAAAAAAGAATGGGTCACTTATCATGAAATAGAGTACGATGAAGCAAGTTTTATTAAAATTGGTGAATTGTATGAAAATAAAAATTCGATTCAATCGGGAATAATTGGTCAAGCGCAAGCGAAACTCATTAGTCAAAAATCTATTATTGATTTTACAAATCAAAATTTATTAAGCTATGGTTAAGCAAAGAAATAAGGTCATGTTATAATAGATAATATAGTGTTAATATATAAGTATAAGCAGTTATTAAAGCTGAATTAATAGGAGGAAATATTTATTATGAATAAACAAGTTAAAATACTATTTGAACAAGAAGTAAAAGATAATGAAACGGTTATTAATTATATTAAATCTAAAAAAGAAGATTTTATATCAACTTTGTTAAATGAAGAAGCGGTTATTATAATTAAACAACCTAAAGAGAACAAACAAACATTAGAAGATATCCGAGTACTAGCTGGAAACTTATCAAAATCATTAGCACACTCAGATGTAGAAGCAGTTCAGCTTAATGATGAAATTTTAGTAGAAAATTATAAATCAAATGAAAAAAAAGATGTCATTACAGCCTTTGTTGAAGGTTGGAATTTAGGTTTATATAAATTTATAACATATAAATCAGAAGCAAAAGCTAATCATGTAGAACTAAACTTTTTAAATGTAAATGACATAAGTAATGCGATAGATTTAGGTGAAATAAGAGCTGCAGCAATGAAATTCTCACGTGATTTAACAAATGAAACTGCAAATGAACTAAATCCAGAAGTTTTTCCAGAAGTCTTAAAAGAAGAATTCCAAAATTTGAATGTAGAAATAAATGTTTTGAAAAAACCAGAGATAGAACAAGCTGACATGCAAGGACTTTTAGCAGTATCACGTGGAAGTAAATATGAACCACGATTTGTCGAGTTAAAGTATGTAGGTGATGATTCTAAACCATTAGTTGCATTAGTAGGTAAAGGTGTAACATTTGATACGGGAGGTATAAGTTTAAAATCAGGTCGAGACTTAAGTGACATGAGAATGGATATGGGCGGTGCTGCAGCTGTTTCAGGAGCAATAAAATTATTAGCTGAATCAAAAGCTAAAGTGAATGTAATTGGCTTATTACAAATTGTAGAAAATATGCCAGATAGTAATTCAATTTTACCTGGAGATGTGATCCGCTATAAAAATGGAAAAACTGTTCAAGTAGGAAATACTGATGCAGAAGGTCGCTTAATTTTAGCTGATGGCTTAATTCGTGCAGACGAATTAAAGGCAGATTATATTGTTGATATTGCAACATTAACTGGAGCTGCTGCTGTAGCTTTAGGTTCAGAAACAGGAGCGGTTATGGGGAATCTTGAATATGCATCTGAAATGCGTACAATTGGAGCAAAAAACGGTGATAACGTTTGGCCATTGCCTTTAATCGATGCGTATGAAAGTTATCTTGATAGTGATTATGCAGACTTTAGTAATATATCTAATAAAGGTGAAGCAGGAGCAATCACAGCTGGTTTATTCTTACGTCGTTTTGTAATTAATCCTGAAAAGTGGCTACATGTTGATATGGCAGGTGTTATGGAAAGTCAAAACAAAGGTTATTATACAAAGTCAGCAAGAGGATTTGGTGCGCGCTTATTAGCAGATTATACAATTGAAAAATCTGAGTGAGTCAAATGGATAAGAAGCCGATTTATATAATTAGTAGTTTG
>CALZEK010000226.1 GCA_945639745.1 uncultured Bacillaceae bacterium | reverse complement strand
ACGAATTTCCATAATAACGTTCTTACCATCATTCGCGTCTTTTGGTATTAATAATATTTTTAATTGTTCTTCAATTTCCGCTTTACGCTCTTTTAATTCATCACGTTCCATTTGAGCTAGGTCTTTCATTTCAGAATCAAGGTCTTCTTTTAACATCTCTTCTGTATCAGCTAACTCATCGTTAACCTGTTTGTAATCTTGATATACTTGAACTGTTTCTCGAAGTTCGCCTTCTTCTTTGCTTAGGTCTTGTAGTTTGCGACTATCTTTAGTGATTTCTGGATCACTTAACATCGCATTGATTTCTTCATAGCGAAGTTGTACATTCTCTAATTGATCAAAAATGTCCATTATTCATCTCTTCCTTCTTTTATATCTGGGTGGAAATAGTGGTATCGACAAACTGGGTAGTAACTTTCGTTTCCACCAATTTGAATTTGTTCGCCTTCATATACGGGCTTTCCATTATTTACGCGTAAATTCATGATTGCTTTCTTTCCACAGTACCAGCAAATTGTTTTTATTTCTTCAATCTTTTCAGCATATAGTAGTAAATATTTTGACCCTTCAAATAATCGATTCATAAAATCATTTTTTAAACCGAAAGCCATGACGGGGATATCTAATTCATCAGCTATTCGAGTAAGTTGTAAAACATGCTCTTTACTTAAAAACTGTGCTTCATCAATCAGCACACACCATATTTTTTCATCCTCAGCTTTGAGAAGCTCAAACATATCTGTTGTTTCAGTTATTGGTGTTGCTTCTCGTCGCATTCCTGTTCGACTAGAAATAAATCCTACACCATCGCGATCATCAACAACGCTCGTAAAAATACGCACTGCTTTATTTTGTTCTTCATAGTTGTGAGCCACTTTCATCACTTCAATTGACTTACCACTATTCATTGCACCATATCTATAATATAATTGCGCCATTTTGCCCAACCTCTCAATTTGTTCATGAATCATTTTAACTTATATTCATAGTCCTTAAAAATTATAACGAATGAAAGTAAAAAGTACAAGGTTTCTAAGTTACTTATTGAAGGGTCCTTCATCCATTTGCTCCAAAATTACGGGCTCATAGTTCATTTAATTTCTTTATTTCGTAAAATACGAAGACAAATCTGATTCAGTCTGTAATTTCAAACTTACGGATAAAAAATAGTACCCAAAGCCATATAGCAACTTTGTATTACAAAAGAAAATAGCTTTCTCAACTATATTAGTCAAGAAAGCTAGGTTCTTTGTCAACTGGTGTTGATGAAGAAGTAACAGGAGATGTAGATTAAAATTCTGCATCTTCTGTTTTTGTTTTTTAGTCCTATAAGTTAATCATCACGTAGTGATGGTGTAAAGGCTGCTTAACCAGCCTTATCTAATTCGTAATATAATTCTTTCGATTCATTTTTCCTTTTGACTAAGCTGAATACAATGAGTGCACGACAACGTAGGTTTCTAAAGTTTCGATAACCATATCCAGAACGTTTAATATTTTTAATTTTGTTGTTTATCCCTTCAATTGGTCCATTAGATAATGTATAAATTAAACTTTCTTCAATGGGATCAAGGTATTTTTCAAGGGTCTGTAAGACTGTTCTTACCTTTCGAGGATAAGTTCTTTTCTTAGTGTCTTGTAATAGTTGTTTAAAGCGATCAAATTGATGGTGTCTAATCGCTGATTTTAAATTGTTAACCAGTTCATAAGTGTCACGTAGTTGTGGACTCAATTCAATTAAGTAATTGGCCATTGTATATTCAGAAACCATCCCGTCATATAAGCGATGTGTAAAGAAATTATTAAAATTTAAGTCGGACGTATTTTTTAAGACAAGCTTCCATTGTTTCTTTAATTTTCTATAATCTCTCGGTTGAACATTACGTAGTTTATTCATTGTCTTTATGCGCATTTGGTTTAAACAACGATTTAAATGTTGAACGATATGGAATCGATCAATGATAATTTTGGCATTCGGAAAACAGTCATTAATTACGCCAATATAAGGAGAATACATATCGATTGTCACCGTTTGAACTCTTTTACGTGCTTCATATGAAAAGCGCATAAAGTAATCCATTAAATAACGCTGTTGACGATTTTCTACAATATCAATGACTTCATGGTTTATATTGTCAATAAAGATAAAGCTCATCGCTCCACTAACTTGCTTAACAGACTTGAATTCATCAAAGCCTAAATGAATTGGTAAATAGTTTTTTGCAGGTCTTAAACCTTCTCCAGCCTTAATTAACTGACGAAGTACTGTACTGACTGAGACATTTAAATGTTTTGCGATTAAAGTCATGGATTGTTCTTCTACTAACTCCATAACAATAAGTGCTTTTAATGGGTTAGAAATGAAACAGTTACGATCTACTAAGGATGTTTGTGCACTAAACGTAGACCGACAATGTTTGCACAGGAAACGTTGCTTCTTTAATTTTAAAAGTACCGGTTTAAAATTGAATTGACCTAACTTTATGATACTCATTTTTGTCCCGTTCTTTACAATGTCTGCGTGTGATTCATTTATCACACCACAGTTTGTACACCCTGAGGGTGTATAAGTTAAAGTGCCATAGAATATAATACTTTTTGAATTATTATGGTTCTCTTCAGTCGTCTTATTTTCGATTTGAATATTTTCGTCTTTAATTTCTAGTATGTTTCTTATAGAATGTATATGGGCCATTTGAATTCTCCTAATTGTGTTGTGGTGACTTAATTATAGGGATTCAATGGCCTTTTTGCATTTAAAATGAAAAAAAGGTGCCAATGAATGAACTAACATCCATCAACACCAAATATTATAGAACCATAATATCAAATGAAATAAAATTTCTCTCTATCCGATAGCCAAGTGGTATTCGGT
>CALZEK010000225.1 GCA_945639745.1 uncultured Bacillaceae bacterium | reverse complement strand
TTGAGGTTTTAGTCGTACTTGCGATTAAAGTGATTATGCTGATACTTATTGCGCCAATGATTTATAGTCAGTTAACCGACTCAAAGCTTGAGGGTTTTTTTGAAGAACTAAGAGGAGATATTAACCTTGTCCAATCAGAAAACTACTTAACAGATGATTTTTATGAATTAACTTTTTATGAAGAAAGTTATAAACTTGTTAAAAATTCAACCCAACAACTGATTAAAGAAAGAAGATATCCGGCTAATGTGACTATCGAAACACGCGTGTTTAGTAGTATTGTTTATCAACATAATGGCACATTTAAAACACCAGGAAGGGTTGTTTTTTATCAAGGAAAAAAGAAATATGAATTAATATTTCCTTTTGGTAAGGGTGGGTTCTATATTGTTGTTTCATAATGAAAAAGGTATTTCACTGATTCAAACAATCATTGCTTTTTCAGTTGTTGTCCTTTTAGTCATGACACTTGTCCCAAGTATTATTTTGATTAAAAGAGAACAAGCTGTGCTCCAAACTAGACTCGTTGCTGCTCATCAGATTCATGACGTTTTAGTGGAAGAACTTTCCTTAGCTACTAAAGAACAAAGAACTAAACAAACTGATTTAATCACATATACGATTAATTATTATGAAGATCAGGTAAAAGTTTGTGGTCAGTGGATGAATCCAAAACAAATTGAAGAAATTAGGTGCTACTATGGAAAAAAATAAGCATAAAGAAGCGGGCTTTACCTTAATTAGCACATTAATATCTTTAACAATGGTCTTAATATCTCTACCACTCCTTTATCAACTTTTATTTGAAGTGAAGTCACTAAAGAAACTTGAATTAACACCTTATAAATTTATGATGTTTATTACCGATGATATTCATAGAGCGGATATCACCTTAGCAAAAAACAATAAACTTTATTTCTACTTACCTTCTGGTGAGACTGCAATTATTGAACAATATGATCAATTAATTCGCAGGAAAGTTGATAACCGCGGACATGAGATCTACCTTCGTGATATCGTCTTATTTGAAACAAAACAGCTCGAATCAAGTGTTTCAGTAAAGATTGAATTAAAAGATGGTGAACAATATGAAAAGGTCTTCAAAGTTAACGAATAATGAGGAGGGACATATCTTAGTGTTTGTGCTTATTTCAGCAGCACTAATATTTATCTTATTTACTGGTGCTGCTAAACTATCTATTAATGCGATCAGGGAAACAGAAATCGTCCTTGATCAACTCGAAGTAGAAACACTTATACAAATGAGTCAAATAGATCTTTTAAAGTTAAGCGAAACATCAGATGAAATATTAAACGTTAATTATTACTATAAATACCCTCAAGGTGAAATTACAATCAGATTAGATCATCAATTTGAGCATAGATATTTATTATTTAATGCGATTAAATTAAACAATCAGTCACTTTATGAAACAGCATATGAGATAAATATTGAATAGTCATCTACTTATAAGCATTTTTATTCTAAATAGCTTATAATAAAAGTATAGTCTACTTTAGAAGAGGTGATGTCAGTGAAAGAAAAAACACTTGAACTAACAAATGTCTTAAGTGATCCGACGAGGTACACTATTTATGAGTATTTAATTAAAGCAAAAGATCCTGTTACTGTAAAAGAAGTCTCAGAAGAAGTCGGCATTCATCCAAATGTTGCCAGACTTCATTTAACAAAATTAACTGATGTTAAGCTAATTGATTCTTATATTAATCAAGAGAAAAGAAGCGGCAGACCTAGCAGACTTTATGTGATTAGTAAAGAAGCAAGAGAAATAAGTTTTCCTTACCGAGATTATAAGCTTCTTTCATCAATTACTTTAGAAGCAATTGCTAAATTAGGAGATACGGGCCGGGCTGTTTTAGCTGAGGTTGGAGCGGATTACGGTAAGAAAATGATTGAACAACTTAAAACACCATCACATGAATACGATATCTTACCTCGAGAAAAAGCACGCTTATTATCCGAAACATCTGAAGTATTAGGTCTATATGCCTCATTTGAATATGATGAGGATGAACAAAATATTTCATACACCATTCATAATTGTCCGTTTAAAGAATTACTAACAGATGATAATGAAATCGTTTGTCAGTTACATCAAGAATTTTTAAAAGGAATGTTCCAAGCGTTATTTACCAATATTAAATTTGATGAATTGACTAATATGGTAGATGGTTGTCATGTTTGTAGTTATAAGATTAAAGTTTTAGCTTGATAAACAAGTAATTAATTTACAATCAAGATAAGCTGGTCTATAATGTATATGTATTAGGTTATGTTTAAAGAAGGAGGGGAAATAAGCATGGATCGTATGTTTCGTGTTCTTGCCTTTTGGACAGGAATTTTCACAATTATGTTCTTTGTAGGCGATATGTATAATACTGCGTTATTATTTTTAGTACAAACAGCTTTTTTCCTAACACTTAGTTACTTAAAGCTATCAGAAAGAATGTATATGTACTTATTTGGTGCTTATTTAACAGTGTTTATGGTAGGATTTACTTGGTATACTGAATTTATTTTAGTTCCTGGATTCGGTCATTAAAAAAAAGATCTTAACAGAAGAATCTGTTAAGATCTTTTTTTGGGGTAAATAACTTACTTGTTATCAACTTTCCCCGTCCATTTTTTAAAACCGCCATCAAGCATATAAATCTTTTGATAGTTATTTTTATAAAGCAAGTGAGCTGCACGCTTTGAGCGGCCATTACCTTGTCCATACAAATAAACTGGTTTATCTGGTCTTAGTTCAATTAATCGTTGCTTCATTTGAGTAAGAGGGACGTTTGTTTGGGCTCTGATATAACGTCGTTCAATTTGTTGTGGTTGTGTTGGTTCACTCATTGTGATACCTCCAAAGTTAATG
>CALZEK010000224.1 GCA_945639745.1 uncultured Bacillaceae bacterium | reverse complement strand
AGTATTTAGACTCTGCGTTGTTATCAAACTACCAGAAAGTGACGATTATTCATGGCCATGGAACGGGTGCTGTTCGAAGTGCAGTTCATGAAGCCTTGAAAAAACATTCTCGCGTTAAGAAATACGAAACTGCGCCTGCTAATCAAGGTGGGACAGGTGCTACAATTGTAACCTTAAAATAGATTGGTTATGAAACAAGTTTTTGGTAAATTGTTTCTAAATATGCTAAACTGTTTCTTGAATGTAAAATAATAATCCAATGGGAGGGTTTTATAGAATGATTGAATTAACAGATACAACTTTTGATGAGAAAACAAGTACAGGTTTAACATTAACTGACTTTTGGGCTGAGTGGTGTGGTCCATGTAAAATGCAAACACCAATACTAGAACAAATGTCAGAAGAATCAGATGGTTCAGTTTCATACTATAGTATGGACGTTGATGCGAACTCTGAAACACCAAGAAAATTTGGAATTATGAGTATTCCAACATTACTTGTAAAAAAAGACGGCGAAGTCGTTGATACATTAATCGGTTACCACTCACAAGAGCAAATCGAAGAAGTATTAAATAAGCATAAGTAATTTATCTTATTGCTTAATAAAACACACATGAAGAATAATCCCTCTAAAGTAGACAGGTCAACTATATATCTATTTTAGGGGGAATTCTTTGCTTTTGATTTAATAAATAATTTTGAATAATGAGCAGCTAAATTGAGAATCATATTTTTAATTTAAGTCTATTTTTGCTAAAATAGATAAGGTATGATTGATAAGGAAATGAATTCTACTTGAGGTGCAATATGAAAAAACAACCAATTGGTCTTTTAGATTCAGGAGTTGGAGGCTTAACTGTCGTTAAAGAAGTCATGAGGCTACTCCCGAATGAAGAAATTTATTATGTAGGGGATTCTGCCCGTAATCCATATGGACCTCGTCCACTAAGTGAAGTATTGGAATACTCTATACAAATAGCAAATTTTTTAGTTAGTAAAGGTATCAAACTACTCGTTATTGCTTGTAATACAGCAACGGTAGCTTCCTTGGATGTTTTACAAAAACGATTAGACATACCCGTTATCGGAGTGATAGAGTCTGGAACAAAAGCAGCTATTTCAAGTACTAAAAATAAGAAAATTGGGGTAATCGGGACACAAGGAACGATTCAATCCAATGAATATGAAAAACAAATTATGGGGTTACTAGAAGGTGCAATTGTGCAAAGCGTTGCTTGTCCACAATTTGTATCAATAGTGGAAAAAAATCAGTATGAAGATGAGTTAGCTAGAAAAGTAGTGTCAGAAGAGCTTAGCCCGTTTGTAGATTCAGATATGGACACCTTAGTATTAGGCTGTACGCACTATCCATTATTACAAAGAATTATACAAGATTATCTAGGGAATGACCTCATGTTAATTAATCCTGGAATAGAGGTAGCTAAGCAAGTGCAAAGTATTTTGATAGATAAAGCTATAATTGATACCGGTGAAAAAGCATCTAACCATGTATTTTATACATCAGGTGATCCAGTTAAATTTAATGATATCGCCATTCATTGGCTTAAACGACATGATTTTGACGTGAAACATATTGCAGTTGAGGAGTTAGAAAAGTATGGAAAATAATACAATCATTATCGCAACAGGTAACAAAGGTAAAGCAAAAGAGTTTGAACATCTTTTTAAGAAATATGGCTATGCCATAAAAACACTTTTAGACTTTCCAGAATTAGAAGATGTTGAAGAAACGGGGACAACGTTTCAAGAAAATGCGTTATTAAAAGCTGAAGAAATTTCAAAGAAAATGAATAAAATTGTATTAGCAGATGATTCAGGATTAGAAGTAGATGCATTGAATGGGCAGCCAGGAATTTATTCTGCACGGTTTGCAGGAGAGCACGGTAATGATGAGAAGAATAATAAAAAATTACTAGGAGAATTAGTTGGCCTGCCCAAAGATAAAAGAACAGCTAATTTCCACTGTTCCCTTGTTTTAGTTGGACCAGACCGTTCACCGTTGTTTGTTGAAGGCGAAGTGAATGGCTATATCTTAGAAGAACCAAGTGGGAGTAATGGATTCGGTTACGATCCATTATTTTACGTGCCAGCATTAAATAAAAGTATGGCGGAGTTAACAAATGAAGAGAAAAATGAGATTAGTCACCGTGCTAACGCAATCAAGCAACTAGAAAAACACTTAAAGGATTGGTTGTAATAGTAAACTAATAGATGGAAGCGAGGTATTACTTTGAAGATTTTAATTGTAAGTGACAACCATCAAGACGAAACATCTTTACTTGATTTATTGAATATTTATGACGATATTGACCTGTGGTTACACTGTGGTGATTCAGAATTTTATAGTGAAAATGAATTATGGGAAACCTACAGAACGGTCCGTGGAAATATGGATTGGGAAACTAATTTTCCTGTAGTGCGCACTATAGAAACGACCGATTTTAACCTTGTAGTACTCCATGGTCATCAGCATCAAGTGAAAAGGTCGAATGCTAAAATGTTAGATGAAGCACGCAAAAGTGATGCTAAAATTGTATTTTACGGTCATACACATATTGCTAAAGTTGATAAGGAAGATGATGTTTATTTCATCAATCCAGGCAGTATCAGACATCCTAGAGGAAATATAGATGTCGGTTCATACGCAATTTATGAAAAAATAGATAATGATGAGTACATTACTTTTTACGATTGGAATCATAATGAGTTAAAAGATCTTTCTCAGAAGTTATCTTAAAAAACATTATTGGTTTTAAAGGAGCTAGTTGAAATGATTAGTGAAAGAATGGAAGACATGTTATTAAATGGTTTAGAAACCTTAGTCATCCCAGCTGATGAAGTAGCTGTTATTTTTGAAAACAATACGTTGAGTC
>CALZEK010000223.1 GCA_945639745.1 uncultured Bacillaceae bacterium | reverse complement strand
GCATTACTTCAATCAGGAGAAATAAATATCTTACTTGGCACACATGCATTGATTCAACAAGGTGTTGATTTTAAAGACCTTGGTTTAGTTATTATAGATGAACAACATAGATTTGGTGTTGAACAAAGACGTATTCTTCGTGAGAAAGGTTTACATCCAGACACGTTATTTATGACTGCAACACCTATTCCACGTACGCTCTCAATCACGGCTTTTGGAGATATGGATATTTCTATAATTGATGAATTACCCCAAGGTAGGAAAGAAACAGAAACCTTTTGGGTTAAGGAAAATATGCTTGAACGAATTTTAACATTTATAAAGAAAAGAATTGCTCAAGGTGAACAAGCCTTTGTCGTTTCACCACTCATTGAAGAATCAGAAAACTTTGATTACCAAAATGCAATTGATTTATTTAATCAACTAAGAACCTATTATCCTCAAGAAATAGGTATCGGCCTATTACATGGGCGACTAAAGCAAGAAGAGAAAGATTCAATTATGAATCAATTTATTGAAAATAAAATACAAATTATAGTTGCTACAACAGTTATCGAAGTGGGTGTTAACGTGCCCAATGCGACCGTTATGCTTATATACAATGCTGAACGATTCGGATTAAGCCAACTTCACCAACTTAGAGGGCGGGTTGGTCGGGGAGATAAGCAAAGCTATTGTATTTTAATCGCAGAACCTAAAGGTGAAATTGGGAAAGAAAGAATGAAAATCATGACAGAAACGAATGACGGATTTAAATTATCGGAGGAAGATTTAAAATTAAGAGGTCCGGGAGATGTTCTTGGTAAAAAACAAAGTGGTGTACCAGAATTTAAATTAGCAGATATAGTTCATGACTACCGTACATTAGAAACAGCCAGGGTAGATGCGATAGAAATAGTTGAAAATGAATTATTAAAAAAGAACTCTGAATTTAAGCAATTAGCACAAATTATTGAAAATGATGAATTATTAAAAACTAAATTAGACTAACTTATGAATATTTGCATATCATGCCTAGCTATTATATATTACTATTAGTACCTAGTCATAATGGTAACTAGAGGATAAGTTGGTGATGGTTTAAAGTGCGTCTTAAAAAAGAAGCTAGACAATTAAAGTTACTAGATAAAATTAATAAGACACCTTTTATTACTGACCAAGAGTTGGCAGACTTTTTTTCAGTGAGTATTCAAACAATTAGATTAGATCGTTTAGAGTTAGGAATACCAGAATTAAGAAAGCGAATTAAGTCAGTTGCTACAAGCCAATGGAGTGAAAAATTAAAGTCACTTCCAATTGAAGAAGTAATAGGAAGCATAATTGATTTAGAGTTAGATAATAGAGCCATTTCAATTTTAGATATAAAAGAAGAACATGTCTTTTCACGAAATAAAATTGCAAGAGGGCATCATTTATTTGCTCAAGCTAATTCACTTGCTCTTGCAGTTATTGATGATGAATTAGCTTTAACACATAAATCAGAAATTAATTTTAAACGTCAAGTTAAATTGGGTGAGCAAGTAGTATGTAAAGCAACTGTCCTATCAAAGAAGCAGTCAAAAACAAAAGTTGAAATAAATAGTTATGTGAAAGATGACCTTGTGTTTCAAGGTCAATTTATCATGTATCGATACCAACACAAAGGAGTTAAATGATTATGCGAATAGCACTAGATGCAATGGGCGGTGACAATGCTCCAAAATCAATTGTAGAAGGAGCTATGGATGCTATAAAAGAAATTAAGGATCTATCTCTAACGCTAGTTGGTGATGAAAATGAAATAAAAAAACATTTAACAAATAACGAAAGAATTACAATTATACATACAACAGAAATAATTGAAGATGATGATGATCCAACACGTGCGGTTAGAAGAAAAAAAGATGCTTCGCTAGTATTAATGGCGCAAGAGGTCAAACAAGGTCGTGCTGATGCATGTATTTCTGCTGGTAACACTGGTGCATTAGTTGTTGCCGGGCTTTTAATTGTAGGAAGAATGAAAGGAATTGAACGTCCAGCTCTTAGTCCTACATTACCAACATCTAATCAAAAAGGTTTTTTACTTTTAGATGCTGGAGCTAATGTTGATGCTAATGCTAAAAATTTAGCACAATATGGTGTAATGGGTTCAATTTATGCTGAAAAAGTACGTGGCATTAAAAATCCTAAGATAGGTTTATTAAATGTAGGAACAGAAGATACCAAAGGAAATAGTGTGACCAAAGAAGCATTTGAACTACTGAAAGACTCGCCAATTAATTTTGTGGGGAATATTGAAGCACGAGATTTATTAAAAGGTGTCGTAGATGTCGTAGTTACTGATGGTTTTAGTGGGAATATTACCTTGAAATCAATTGAAGGAACAGCAATCCATGTGCTGGATTTATTAAAAGGTGTTTTAACGTCATCTTTGAAAACAAAACTTGCTGCTGGTTTGATAAAAAATGATTTGATGTCGCTTAAAGAGCAATTAGATTATCCGGAATATGGTGGTGCAGCGTTATTTGGATTGAAAGCTCCGGTTATAAAATCACACGGATCGTCTAATGAGCGTGCAATTTATCACACAATTAAACAAGCATGTAATATGATAGATAATAATGTGATGAAGGTTATAGATGAAACAATTCAAAAAATGAATGAAGCAAAGGAGAATTAATATGAAGAAAATAGCTTTTATGTTTCCAGGTCAAGGATCACAAGTTGTCGGAATGGGTCAGGATTTTTATGAAAATGAAACAATAAAATCATTATATGAAGAAGCTAATCAAGCGTTGGGTAAAAACATAACATCACTTATGTTTGAAGGTCCAGTTGAAGAATTAACTGAAACAGAAAACGCTCAACCTGCACTTTTATTAAGTAGTATTGCTGCTTATACTCTCTTAGAAGCAGAAGGAATT
>CALZEK010000222.1 GCA_945639745.1 uncultured Bacillaceae bacterium | reverse complement strand
TTTAGCACCGATGTACAAGGGTCCGGCGGGAATTAATGTGTTGAATGAGCGACTACAAGAAATATTTAACCCGAATCCAGATGGAACACGTACTGAAATGAAGCATATTGATACCGTTTATCGGATTGGGGATAAGGTTTTACAGTTACAAAATGACCCTGAAAACAACGTATTTAATGGGGACTTAGGATTCATTACAAGTATGACAAAAGCTAAATACACAGAGTTAAAGACTGATATTATTACGGTTGATTTTGAAGGGAACGAAGTGGATTACTTACGTTCAAACTGGAATCAAATTACATTAGCCTATTGTACGTCGATTCATAAAGCCCAAGGTAGTGAGTATGATATCGTTATTTTACCGTTGCTATCGAGTTACGGCAGGATGCTAAAAAAAGATATTCTATACACGGCGATTACCCGAGCGAGTAAATCACTATCATTGATTGGTGAACCCCAGGCGTTTATTCGCAGTATAGAGTCCACCCAAAACTTACGAAAAACCGGCTTACGTGAACGTCTACAAAGTGACCAAAATAAATTTACAGTTGAACAACAAAGGGTAAGCGATAAGAAAATAATTAATCAGGAAGCACAAGAAGAAGCTATTCCTGAAAAAATAAGAAACTTTATCCTCACACCTGAAATGGTCGAATCTTTTTCAGTTGATGCCATGATTGGTATGGATGAAGTGAAACCATAGACAAATCAAAAAGAGCTCCTTTCGAGGAAGCTCTTTTTTTGACTTCAATAACGGACTGTCGCTAGTAGAAGGTAATTAATCTGTTGTTTGTTATTTTAAAAAATTATTTGTTAAGGCTACTTCATAAATTTCACGATGAACTTCTGCAGTTTGGTTGCCATGTTCTGAAATGTTAATTTTATCATGCTTTACTAATTGATTGACTAAGAAATCAATGTCGCTTTCATCGACATTAACTTCCGTTAAATTAGTCGGCATATTAATTTTTTTAAAGAACTCGACTGTTTTTTGGATAGCTGCATCAACTTTTTCTTCCTCGGTACCTTCTATGACGCCATAGACACGTTCAGCATATTGGACTAATTTATCATGCTTTTCTTTTCTGCGTACATGCATTGTTGCAGGTAAGATAGCCGTTAACGTTCGAGCATGATCAGTTCCATTTAAAACCGTAATTTCATGACCGAGAGCGTGAGTGGACCAGTCACCAGGTACACCGACAGATAGCCAACCATTCAATGAAATTGAAACAGCCCACATGAAATTGGCGCGTAGATTGTAATCATGATTGTTCTCATCAATCACATCAGGCCCAATTTCAATAAAGGTTTTTAATAAACCTTCCGCGAATTGGTCTTGTACCATGCCACCAACAGGATAAGTTAGGTAATTTTCAATCACGTGAGTAAACGCATCACTAACACCATTTGCTAGTTGTTTTGCAGGTAGAGTATAAGTTAGTTCCGGTTCTAAAATTGAAAATTGCGGATAAACATGTCGACTAGAGAAACTGATCTTTGCTTGTTCTTCTTTGAAAGTAATGACCGAAGTAGCGTTCATCTCTGATGAAGTGGCCGGTAACGTCAGGATTGTACCAAAAGGCAGTGCGCTCTTAATCCGAACTCCTTGACCGATACCTGCAGCAAAAATATCTTTTGGATTACCATCGTAAGCTGCTGCAGCTGCAATAAATTTGGTGCCATCGATAACTGAACCGCCACCAACTGCGAGGATAAAGTCGTATCCTTCTTCCTTTATCAAATCTACAGCCTGGCTACACGTTTCAAAAGTCGGGTTAGCTTCAATTCCGCTAAATTCACCAATATCAAATGAATGTAACGCCTCTTTTACCCGATCAAGTGTACCGAAACGCTTAACACTTCCCCCACCATATGTGATTAATACTTTACTACCAGCTGGTATGAGTCTCGGTAATTCCTTAATACGGTCTTTACCAAATACTATATTCACTGGATTATGTAATTTAAAATTACTAATTTCATTCTGCATGTTGTTACCCCTTTCATAGTCATTCGTATTTATTTTAGCACAATGATTAGAGAAACCTAAAAATATCACCCGAAGCTAAAGAAGAATATTTGCTATAGGGCTATTTTCAGCGTGGAAAAGTTAAAATAAGCAGGCTACAAAGTTTATCCTTGACATTTATCGTCTACGGATGTAAACTATAGAAGAGATTAGATTACAAGTGTAAACGAATAAGTTTAATGATAATGATAATCATATAAAAATATAGGAGGTTTTCTTAATGATAATCCCTACAAAAATAACAATCAGCGAGGCTGAATGGGAAATCATGCGTGTCGTTTGGGCACATCAGACTGTGACGAGCCGAGAAGTTATTGATACGCTTGATAATAAAATGAACTGGAAACAATCAACAATTAAAACACTTATCGGGCGACTTGTTGAAAAAAAAGCGCTAAAAAAGGAAAAATATGGACGTAAGTTTCTATATTCAGCCAATATCAGTGAAAATGAAACAGTCAGAAGTTTTTCAGAAGATATTTTAGGACGGGTTTGCCAGAAAGATAATGGAAGAGTTATCCAACAATTAGTTGAAAAATCAGTTCTTAGTCAAGAAGATATCGAACAGTTAATCATACAATTACAAGATAAGCTTATAAACGCGCCAGTTGAAGTGCCGTGCGAATGTGCACCTGGACAATGCGACTGTCACGTTGCTTAATGAATCGAAGATAAAGGAGACTAAAAAATGTCGATAAAAACTTTTAGTGTAGAAGGAATGACCTGTGCATCATGTGCTCAGACGGTGGAAAAAACAGCGCAAAAGTTACCTGGAGTTGAAACGGCAGCAGTTAATCTTGCGACTGAGAAATTGAGTTTAAATTATGACGAAGCAGTACTATCCGATACAGATTTACAAAAAGCAATAGCGGAT
>CALZEK010000221.1 GCA_945639745.1 uncultured Bacillaceae bacterium | reverse complement strand
TTTAATTAGTGGTTATCGGTCGTACGAGTTAAATATCTTTAATCATACGGATCCAAAATATATTTATTTAAAGAAGTTTATTAAAAACCGTCTCATTCGTTATATTGAAGAGGGAGTCGAATGGTTCGTGATTACAGGTCAGCTTGGCATTGAGCTATGGGCTGGCGAGGTCGTAATCGAGTTAAAAGAAGAGTACCCTGATATAAATTTAGCCGTACTGTTACCCTATACTTCGTTTGGTGAAAAATGGAATGAAATGAATAAAACTTTATTTGAAGAAGTTGTCCGCCAAGCGGATTATGTAAATTATACTTCTAATAAAGATTACGATTCTCCAGCACAAATCAAATCGAATCAGATATTCTCTGTTCGGAATACAGATGGTGCTTTCCTTATATATGACACGATGATCGGGGAATCAGCGGATGGTAAACCCAAATATCTATACGATCTGATTAGGAAATATCAAGAGAATTCGACTTATGAACTAAATTTAGTTGGTTTCGAAGAAATTGAATTCTATATCCATGAGCTAACCGAATTTGAACAACAAATGGACTCGGAGCCTTTTCCACCAGAATTATAAAGCTATAGACCAAACAGACTCAATAAAGAAGACTTTAAACTTAATAGAAGATATGGTAAAATGCTTTTATAGAGATTACCAATTGACGATGAGGTGAATATTAGTGAGAATATTAACTCAAAGAGAAATTGTTGATAAAGATTTTAATAATAAATTACGTGGTTACGATCCAGTTGAAGTAGATGAGTTTTTGGATTTAATCATACAAGATTATAAATCTTTTCAAGATGAAATTGAAGAATTAAGAGCGGATAATGACCGTTTAATTAATCAACTAGATGAAACATCTAAACAATCAGAATTCCGTGCTCAAAGTCAAAGTGCTAGTCAATCGACTGTCACAAACTTTGACATTTTAAAACGACTATCGAATTTAGAACGTCAAGTTTTTGGTTCTAAACTAGATGAAAGTGCTCTAGACACAGATACAGAAAGTAACTAAGAAGAAGAGACAGTGTAATTTATGGATAATTGCGCATCCATTTTGATGGGTGTGAGTAAAGTCCATGCTCACACAGGCTGAGATTGCCTGTAGTGTTCGTGCATACTGAAATAATAAGGTATGGTCCTTTTAATTAAGGAACGGCAGTTAAATGAGCTAAGGCTTCGGCTAAGTTCTAGTAGACTTGAAAGTGCCACAGTGACGAAACATCATTGGAAACAATGATGGTGGAACGGGTAAACCCCATGAGTGAGCAACCCAAACTAAGGTAGGGGCACTTTCTCCGCAGAATTCAATGCAGGAGAGAGGTTGTTGGTTTTCCAATGACAGACAGATAATTATCTCTGGAAGATGGCCTATCATCTTCCTAGACAGAACATGGCTTACAGTAAATTACACTCTATTAGGCTTTTGATATCCTCCCTTTTAATTATGGGAGGATATATTTTTGAAATAAAACTGAATAAGAAAATTAGAAAGGAGTGCATTTAAATATGACGAAATTTGATTTAATCGCCACTTGTGCTGCAGGTGTTGAAGCACTTGTTGGGAATGAAATGCGAGACTTAGGATATGAAGTAGAAGTTGAAAATGGACGAGTACGCTTCAAAGGTGATGAAAAAGATATTGCGAAAACGAATCTCTGGTTAAGAATTGCTGACCGTGTAAAAATTGTTGTTGGCGAATTTGAAGCAAAAACATTTGATGATTTATTTGAACAGACAAAGGCTTTACCGTGGGATACTTATATACCTATGGATGGAAAAATTCATATTAGTGGTAAATCTGTTAACTCTACTTTACAC
This sequence comes from uncultured Bacillaceae bacterium, assembly GCA_945639745.1. Classification (GTDB taxonomy): domain Bacteria; phylum Bacillota; class Bacilli; order Bacillales; family Amphibacillaceae; genus Pseudogracilibacillus. The sequence continues at coordinate 1,101 of CALZEK010000221.1, read as the reverse complement.
AGTGTTCCTTCGGTACAAAGTATTGTTAATAAGGCTGTTGCTGAAAGCATCAAAGAAACTTACCACAGAAGAGGCATGTTACCGGAAACGGGTGCATTATACCCAATTGAAATTAGCCTTCGTAAAGATAAAGCGTTAATTACTTTAGATACAACAGGGGACAGCTTATTTAAGCGTGGGTATCGTACTGAAAAAGGTGGAGCTCCACTTAAAGAAAACCTAGCTGCAGCATTAGTAGCCCTAACAACTTGGCGAAAGGACCGTCCTTTTGTTGACCCAACATGTGGATCAGGGACAATTGCTATTGAAGCAGCATTAATCGGCCAAAATATCGCACCAGGCTTCAACCGTTCATTCTTATGCGAAGATTGGGAATGGATGTCAGAAGATATGTGGGAAGAAGTTCGAGAAGAAGCAGATAGCCAAATGGACTACGATGCTGAATTAGATATTTTAGGTTTCGATATTGATGAAACAATGGTTAAAATCGCTGAACGTAATGCATTAGCAGCTGGAGTTGCACACAACGTCACGTTTAAACAATTGGCAGTAAAAGACTTCACGACGGATAAAGACTTTGGTATTATGATTTCGAATCCACCATATGGTGATCGTATGGGGGAAGAAGAAGCTGTTCAAAGACTTTATCGTGAAATGGGAGATGTTTTTAGACCACTAAAAACTTGGAGTAAATATATTATTACAAGTGATTTAGACTTTGAGAAACACTATGGTGAACGAGCGACCAAAAAGCGTAAGCTTTATAACGGAACAATTCGTACAGATTACTTCCAATACTGGGGTAAGCGCAACAAATAAAGGTTCAAATTCCCTTGAAGTCTGCTCTTGACTTTAAGGGTTTATTTTTTGAATTTGATTGAAAATAAGGAGTTTGATTAAAAGTGAGTGTTTTTAAAGATTTAAAAAAATATCGAAAAGGCTTACTCATTGTATTTTTGCTTACTTTTGGAAATGCAATAGGAGAATTGTTTTTATCTTACATCCCATCGATTATTTAAATATTATGCTTTAATAAGTAAAATACTTGCAAAGAAAATGCGGTTACAATATGATTAGTATAATAATAATTACTGAATTTTT
>CALZEK010000220.1 GCA_945639745.1 uncultured Bacillaceae bacterium | reverse complement strand
AACACTTAGCATTAAAACAAGGATTAAAATACCTGCTGGTAACCACACCCACCACCGATACTCTAATGTTTGTGGATTTGTCGCGTAACTTAATAATGTTCCTAAGCTTGGTGTACTTTCTGGAAAACCAAATCCTAGAAATGATAGTCCTGATTCCAAACCAATATTTGCTGCTAAGTTTAATGTCATTGTGACAATAATAATTGAACTTAAATTGGGTAACACTTGTGAAAACATAATTTTAAAGTCAGATGACCCCATTGTTTTTGACGCATTTACGTAATCTAATTCTCTTTCTTGTAAGGCCTTTGACCTAATTAATCGAGCAATTCCCATCCACAAGAATGCTGTCATAATCAGTGAAAAAGATAAAACACTATATTTAGGTACAACAGCAACAAATACAATCACGATCATTAAGAAAGGTAGTATTAAAAAGAAATCGACAATACGCATGAAAATATTATCTATTGTTCCTCCGTAATAACCTGAAACAATTCCAAAAACAATCCCAATCACACCAGTCATTAAGGTAACCAAGATACCGATCGATAATGAGTTACGCGTACCAATAATAAGTTGACCAAAAATATCTCGACCACCTTTATCTGTTCCTAATAAATATTCAGATGATGGCGGTTCATAAATAGCGAGTAAATCAACCTTAACTATTTCTGCTTGATCTAAAAAAAGTGATGTTCCATATACAAAAAGTGCTATTAATACGAGTAATACCAATGAAAATAAAGCAATTTTATCTCGTAATATTTCTCGCCAAAGAATTCTTAAGCCTGATGGACTTCGATCCACGGCATGTGCTTGTTCGTCTATATTAATATTATCCGGTTCCATTAAAATCACCTCTATATGCCCGTTTCTTATTTAATTCGAATACGTGGATCAACAAGACTTAATATAATATCTGAAATAAGTGCGCCTAAAATTGATGCAATACCAAGTATTAAAACAACAGCTGTGACTACACTAAAATCTCTTTGAACAATTGATTCTAAAAATAACTGGCCCATACCTGGATAACTAAATATATTTTCAACAAAAATTGTTCCACCAATTAAACCCGTTAATTCAAAGCCAAAAAATGCTGCAATTGGTAAAAGTGAATTTCTTAAAATATGGCGATTATATACTCTACTCTCTGGTGCACCTTTTGCTCGAGCTGTAATAATAAAGTCTTTTTGCTTCGTATCGACGATTTCAGTGCGCAAGTATTGCACAGTTGAAACAGTCCCAATCACACTCATTGAAAGTGCTGGTAATAATAGGTGATTAAATTTACTTAAAAAATATTCAAAAGTTCCTGGTGTTAATCCTGGTGTCACACTACCACTTGTTGGGAACCAACCTAATGAGTAACCAAAAAACCATAACATTAAAAGAGCTGTAATAAATAAGGGTGCCGCAAAGCCAAAGTATGTATAACCTGTAATAAATCGATCAGCCCATGAATCATTATATCTACCACTAATTAGTCCGAGTGGTACGGCTAATGCGTAAGTAAAAATCAATGTCACTAATGCTAACCAAAATGTATTCAACATGCGTTGACCAATTAAGTCAGAGACTGGCATTTTAAATCTAAATGACATGCCAAAGTCACCTACAAAAGCACCTTTAATCCAATCAATATATTGCATATACCAAGCATCATTTAAACCTAATGCCTCCCGTTTAGCAGCAATTGATGATTGATCAATATTTGGATCAATTAGCCCTGTTAATGCATCTCCCGGCATCATTTTTGCTAAAACAAAAATAAAGACACTTAATACAAATACTTGAGGAATCATTATTAAAATTCGACGTAATGTAAATTTCCACATTTTAAATCAACCTCTCAGGCAATGCCACTGAATGTGTTGCTGTAAATGGTTTCAAATCATAAGGTATACCATTTTCATCAAAGTAATCATGATAAGCGTTTTCATATTCATGTTTTACTTGCTGACGAAAAGTGAGTTGTTCTTCTCGTTTTCTTGGGTTAATATCTGGTATCGCAGCAATCAATCGTTTTGTATAAATGTGCTGTGGATTATTGAAGATATCTTCTGTATTACCTTCTTCAACAAATCGTCCTTTATTCATAATCCCAACACGATCGCACATATGACGAATAACGCCTAAATCATGACTTATAATTAAATATGTAAGGTTAAGTTCTTTTTGAATGTCTTGCATAAAATTTAATACTTGAGCCTGTACTGATACATCAAGTGCTGAAACTGGCTCATCTGCGATAATTAATTTTGGTTTAAGCGCAATTGCTCTTGCAATTCCGATTCTTTGTCTTTGTCCTCCTGAAAATTCATGGGGATACTTATAAATACTTTCTGGACTAAGATCAACTTGATCAAGTAATTCATACACACGCCTTTTTTCATCTGCTTTTGATAACTTTTCAAAATTACGCAACGGTTCAGCCACGATGTCAAGAACCCGTTTTCGTGGATTTAATGATGAATACGGATCTTGAAAGATCATTTGAATATCTTTACTAATCTCTTTACGTACTTTATGCGCATGACTCATATCTCTTCCATCAAAATGAATCGTTCCGTCTGTTATTTCATTTAAACCGATAATGGCACGACCGGTCGTTGTTTTCCCAGACCCTGATTCACCTACTAATCCGTATGTTTTACCTTGTTCAAGTGTTAAGGAAACGTCATCAACTGCTTTAATATGGTCAACTACTCGACCAAACACGCCACCTTTAACAGGGAAATGAACTTTTAAATTTTCAACTTTAAGAAATGCCATGTTCTTTTTCCCCCTGACTATGATTGGTAAAATAAAATTCACGATAGCATGTACAACGAACAAAGTGCCCTGTTTCAACTTCATGTAATACTGGATTTTCTTCATGAGCAGATTCATCAATCCAAGGTGTTCGGTGACTAAATCGACAACCTTCACGAGGT
>CALZEK010000219.1 GCA_945639745.1 uncultured Bacillaceae bacterium | reverse complement strand
TCTTTAATGTATTCATGTTCTGGCTTTGCAGCACAAATAATTGCTTTAAATTTAATTAGCTTTAACATTATTTATTTTTAAATTTCTTATATTTTAAACTATATTCATTAAATAATTCTTTATTTGAAGTATCTAAGGCATGATTGATTTGCTCTAATAAATAAGTTTCATTCCATTCATAACACACTTTGTCTAATGCTAATCTTGCAGTTAACTGCATATGATACGGCGTTTCACTGCTTTTCACTTGGCTATTTTTATAGTTCGGTTGACAGTTTTTATATCTCTCCATAGATTACGCCTCCTTAAATTCTTAATTCTATTATGCAGAATTTTCTGAATAATAGCAAGATTATTTTAAGTTTTTATGTTATTTAAAATAAAAAGCTTTTGATAAATTAATTAATTTATCAAAAGCTTAAAGAATTTACATAGTTATTAGAAGCACTGTTAAAATAGCACCCACAACAACAAACATCACATTCAAACCTAAAAAGGCAAGAATAATTGCTACAAGTCCACCAATAATGCCTACACTTGGATCATTTTCTTTTACATACAAAACACCTGGGAAAATCATTGCACCCAGTGCTGCATAAGGAATTGCTGATAGCCATTTATTAATCCAGTCTTTAAAAATTATTTTTTCTACTAAAAAAGCTGGAATAATTCTAGGTAGCATCGTCACCAGTGACATACCAATAATTATTATAAATATCACTTACTTCTCCTCCTTAAACAAGACGACGCCACTTAAACCACCAATTAATGTTCCTAGTACGATCGCCCAACCTTCACTCATGTATTGAGACGCTATATAATTTACTGCCATTGCTAATATAACAATAATAATAACTTTAATATCTTTTTTAATTGATGGCACAAGCAGCCCGATAAATAATGCATATAATGCAATTCCCATACTATTGCTTAAATGTTCAGGAATAATATCGCCGAGGACTCCACCTAGAAAACTACCTAGTACCCAGGTTAAATACGCAGTTAGAATTACTGTCATAAAAAATATATAACCTTTTTTATTGTCAGCTTTATCGATATGAAGAGCCGAAACAGCAAATGATTCATCTGTTAAACCTAAGCCTAGAGAAACCCTACCTTTTGTCCCTATATTTGTTTGAACTTGATTCATAAATGACAAACTCATAATAAAGTGCCTAAAATTAAGTACAAACGTTGCAACAATTATTTCAATTGCTGATGCACTATGAATAATCATATTTGCTCCCATAAACTGACTTGCTCCAGCATAAACAAATGCACTCATCATTGTCAATTCTAAAATAGACATACCAGCTTGTTTAGCTAGTATGCCGAATGTTAAAGCAACAGGTATATATCCTAAAGCAATTGGAATAGACACTTGAACACCCAATTTAATCATTTCATAAGTCCTAGTTGAATCTTTTTTTAGATCTTCAGTTATCTCATTCACTTAGACCACCCTTTTACTTAATCTTGCTCTGTTAAAACTATCGGACCGTCTTTAGTTATTGCGATTGTATGTTCATATTGTGCAGAACGTCCTTTATCTTGTGTACGAGCTGTCCAACCATTATCATCCATTTGACTGTGCCACGTACCTTCATTAATCATTGGTTCAATTGTAATTACCATACCTTCTTTTAATCGTGGACCTTTATTAGGTAGACCAAAGTGTGGGATATGTGGTGGTTCATGTAGTGTTGGTCCAATACCGTGACCTGTAAAATCTCTTACAACTGAAAATCCTTCTTTTTCAGCATATGTTTGAATAGCATGACCAATATCACCTATTCTATTACCTACTTGGGCTTGTTCAATACCTAAGTATAAAGATTTTTTTGTTACTTCCATGAGTCTTTTCCCTGCTGGATCTAATTCTCCTACAGCATATGTCCATGCCGAATCAGCAAGTCCACCATTTAAATTAACAACCATATCAATTGTCACCAAATCACCATCGACTAATTTTTCATTGCGTGGGAAACCATGACAAATTTCATCGTTAATTGACGCGCAAGTTGCGTATTTATATCCTTGAAAACCTTTTTGTTCTGGTGTAGCACCATGTTTCTTTAAAAAACTTTCAACAAAAGTATCTATTTCCATCGTCGTAATACCTGGTTTAATCATTTTCGCAATTTCTTTATGCGTCTTTACTAACAAATCAGCTGCTAATTGCATTTGCTCTATTTCACGTTTACTTTTACGTGTAATCAACTTATATCTCCCTTTCTATCTTTCAAAAAAATTTTATGCTAGTGTTTATTTTACGCTTTTTTATAAAAAAAAGCTAACCAACACTATTTTGGAAATGTTAGTTAGCTTTTATCATTGCACTTTATTTAAAATGGCATTTGATTTAACCATTGTCCTCCGTCCATCGTAACGACTTCACCATTAATGTAAGCGGCATCATCAGAAAACAAGAAAAATGCGAGTCCAGCAATTTCTTCTGGTGTACCAAAGCGTTGTAATGGCACTGATTGACGCGTTTGTTCTGCCATATCTTCAGACAACATTAATTTTTCTGCCCCACCTGTACGCTCAATTGGTCCGGGTGCGATTGCATTTGTTCGAATACCGTAACGTGTTCCCCATTCAACTGCTAGTGTTCGTGTTAAACTCAGTACACCCGCTTTAGCAGCAGCGCTATGAACTACACCCGCACCAGCATCCCAAGCATATGTTGCTATCATATTTATGATAGAACCTTTGTGTTTTGTTTTTATCCAATGCTTACCTACTGCTTGACTACAATAAAAGGTACCGTTTAAAACAATATCAATAACTGAATTCCAACCATTTGGTGATAAATCTTCTGCTAAAGAGATAAAATTACCAGCTGCATTATTTACTAAATAATCAATTTTTCCAAATTTTTCAACTGTCTCACTAACCATTCTATCAACATCTTCAATATTTCTAACGTCCATTTGAAATGGATA
>CALZEK010000218.1 GCA_945639745.1 uncultured Bacillaceae bacterium | reverse complement strand
GATCGAGGAACAAAGTTATTAACTTATATAAGTGATATGACGATTAATGGTGTAGATGGTGTTGCAAAAAAGAAAAAACCAGTATTTTCTCCAATTGTAAAACCAGAAACAAATATTTTAGAAGAAATTCCAGCAGGTACAAAGCAAATATTAGATCAATATGGTCCAGAATATCTTGCCAATTGGTTAAAAGAGCAACCTAAAACACTTTTAACTGATACAACATTCCGTGATGCACATCAATCTTTATTAGCTACACGCGTCAGAACAAAGGATTTATTAGAAATAGCGGATGAAACTGCTCGTTTGTTACCTAATTTATTTTCGATGGAAATGTGGGGAGGAGCAACATTTGATGTTTCATACCGATTTTTACGTGAAGATCCTTGGGACCGCTTAATTCAATTACGTAAAAAAATGCCGAATGTCTTATTTCAAATGTTACTTAGAGCAAGTAATGCAGTAGGATATAAAAACTATCCTGATAATGTTATTGAAAAGTTTGTTAAAGAAAGTTCGGAAAAAGGAATAGATGTCTTTAGAATATTTGATAGTTTAAATTGGCTAGAAGGAATTACACCAGCAATTGAAGCTGTAAGAAAAAATAATAAAATAGCTGAAGCGGCTATGTGTTATACAGGTGATATTTTAGATAAAGGTAAGCAAAAATATGATTTAGATTATTACATTAGCCTTGGGAAAGAATTAGAAAAAGCAGGTGCTCATATCTTAGGAATAAAAGATATGGCAGGATTATTAAAACCAGAAGCAGGTTATCAATTAATATCTGAACTTAAAGAAAATATAAATATACCAATTCATTTACACACACATGATACAAGTGGTAACGGTATTGCAATGTATACAAGAGCAATTGAAGCAGGAGTAGATGTGGTTGACATCGCTACAGGTGCTCTTTCAGGATCAACGTCTCAACCAAGTGCACAATCACTTTTTTATGCTTTAGAAGGTAATCAAGATCAACCAGAAATAGCCATTGAAAAATATGAAGAGCTTTCTTTATATTGGGAAGGTGTTAGAGAATATTATCAAGACTTCGAAAGTGGAATGAAGTCACCTCATACACAAGTATACACGCATCAAATGCCAGGTGGACAATATAGTAATTTACAACAACAAGCCAAAGGTGTCGGTTTGGGACATCGTTGGAATGAAGTCAAAACGATGTTTAGTAAAGTAAATGAAATGTTTGGAGATATTGTAAAGGTAACACCATCATCGAAAATTGTAGGTGATATGGCGTTATTTATGGTTCAAAATGATCTAACAGAAGCAGATGTGTATGAACGTGGTCACCAAATTGATTTTCCTGCTTCAGTTATAGAGTTCTTCAATGGTGAAATAGGTCAACCATATCAAGGTTTTCCTCAAAAACTACAGGAAATAATATTAAAAGGAAAATCACCAATCACAGGTCGACCAGGAGAATTACTTGATCCAATTGATTTTGAAGAATTAAAAAAAGAGTTAGAAAGTAAAGTAAACAAAGAAATGACAGATTTAGATGTTATTTCATATGCTCTTTATCCGGAAGTCTATACAAGCTATATTAATTTCCGAAAAGAGTTTGCAGATGTATCTGTTCTGGACACACCAACATACTTTTATGGCATGAGATTAGGTGAAGAAATAGAAGTTGAAATAGAAAAAGGAAAACGTCTATTTATTAAATTACTGACAATTTCTGAACCAAGAAATGATGGATCACGTGTACTTTATTTTGAATTAAACGGTCAATCACGTGAAATTATCATTAAAGATAAAAATATAGAATCGCTTATTCAAGAATTGCCAAAAGTAAATCCTAGTAATGAAAAGGAAGTTGGAGCAACAATGCCAGGTACTGTAGTTAAAGTATTGTGTGAAGAAGGCGATACAGTTAAGCAAGGTGATTATTTAATTATTACAGAAGCAATGAAAATGGAAACGACAATCCAAGCACCGTTTGATGGTGTTGTTAAACGTATTCATGTCCAAGATGGTTCAGCTTTAGCTGTGAATGATTTATTAATTGAATTTGAATAATTACAAGGCAAGGTAAGGAATGTGATATAGTATTCCTTACCTTTATTTTTGATAGGAGAAATATAATGAAGATAAACATTTTATATGAAGATAATCATTTATTGATTGTAGAAAAACCTGTAAATATGCTAGTGCAAGCTGATAAAACAAAAGATGAAGATCTCTTAACGAAATTAAAAAAATATATAAAAGAAGAATATAATAAACCAGGTGCAGTATTTTTGAGTTTAGTTCATCGCTTAGACCGTCCAGTAGGTGGAGCAATTATTTTTGCAAAAACTTCAAAAGCAGCAAGTCGATTATCTGATCAATTAAGAAGACGTGTGATTGAGAGAGAATATTTAGGTGTAGTTAGAGGAATTGTAGAAGAAAACAATGCTAAATTAGAAGATTACTTGTTGAAAGATACTAAGAAAAATGAAGTATCTATTGTTAAGTCGAGCAATCAAAAAGCAAAAAAAGCTGTCTTAACTTTTAGAAAAATGGAAACGAATCATAATTTATCGTTATTAAATATAAAATTAGAAACCGGCAGATCGCATCAGATTAGAGTTCAGTTAGCAGGAACTGGGCACCCTTTATATGGTGATCAAAAATACGGATCAAAAATAAATAAAGTTGGAGAGCAAATAGCGCTTTGGTCTCATAAGTTATCATTCAAACATCCTACAAAAGACGAAATAATTAAAATTGTATCTTATCCACCAAAAGAAAGACCTTGGAATAATTTTATAATGAAATAAAAAACAATCACGGAAATTTCCGTGATTGTTTTTTATTTTTCTTGTCGGGAACTTCTAGAAGCTAGCAGAATAAAGTAACTTAACATACCAAAATAACAAGTAATAACTAAGGCGTGAAATAGAGCAACAATTAAAGTAATATTAGCATCTAAGCCGTAAGTAACACCGT
>CALZEK010000217.1 GCA_945639745.1 uncultured Bacillaceae bacterium | reverse complement strand
TAAAAAACACCCTTAAAGTTAGATTTTTTTGGTCTAACTTTAAGGGTGCGGTACACTAGTGGATTTTTTTATATACATAGCTTAAATTAAGTAATAATTTATCGATAAACGATAAAAATATATTGATAATCAGAATAAGGTGTGTTATAGTTTCATAATAAGTAACATAGAGGTGACGGATTTGCAAAAAAAAGATACAGGCAAATGGTTGAAAGCAATTATTATGATGGCAACGGTAATTAGTTTTGTCTTAGTAGTTATTCTCGCACCATTTCTCGGTAAAGAAATTATTAGCACTCATTCAGAATTAAATTTTTTATTTTGGCCCAGCTTGATTTTTATTTGGATAACAGCACTACCACTATTTGTTAGTTTTTATCTATTTTATTTAATTAGTCAAAAAATTATTGAAGATAAGCCATTTGATGAAAAAAATGTTACTCGTTTAACAATAGTTAGTCGATTAGCATTGATAGAGTCGGCTTTGTACTTAATTGCTTTAATCATGTTGGTTTTACTTGGTGTTTCTCACATTAGTTTATTATTAATTATTATTATGGTTATGTTCATTGCATTAGCTATGGCTGTGATAACAGCAATACTAGCTCATTTAGTCGATAAAGCAAGACGGATTGAAATAGAAAATGAGCTGACAATATGAAAATTACAGTAAATTTAGATGTTATGTTAGCAAAAAGAAAAATGACGCTCACTCAATTATCAGAAGAAGTCGATATAACACTTGCAAATTTGTCAATTTTAAAAAATGGTAAAGCAAAAGCAATTCGATTTTCAACACTAGAAAAAATATGTGAAGTATTAGACTGTCAACCAGGTGATATATTAGCATATGATAAGGAGTGAATTTAAGTGCGAAAATTTATAATCCTATTACTCTATGAGGCATATATTAGAAAACGTTATTTAATTGCATTTATTATAATTATGTTAGGTGTATTTAGTATACTAGCAGATGCATTTATAAGTTCTCCGCTCAATAAAAACGTAATGATAGAAGCGCCATTTTCACTTGTAGGAACAGGTTACACTTTGATTTTCTCTGGACTTGTTATAGCAACAGTGATTAAAGTTATAACTTATATAAAATCACGTAAATATATTTAATAAAAAATACATCTCATAACACATGTGTTATGAGATGTATTTTATTTGGGGCTATATATAGCTTCTAAAGCGTTTTTTAAATCAGGATATTTAAATTGATAGCCATATTCAATTGCTCTTTTAGGCAAGACATATTGACCTTTTGTAATTAATTGACCCATATCACCCATTATAAGTGTAATGGCATCTTTGGGAACCATAAACACAGTTGGTCGATTAAGTGCTTCACCTAAAGTAATTGTGAAATCTTTGTTTCTAAGTGGATTTGGTGCAGTTACATTTATTGGTCCTTCAACATAATCATTTGTAAGTGCATAATAGATTAAATTAATGACATCATCGATATGAACCCATGACATCCATTGTTCTCCATTACCTACTTTACCACCAATAAAGCTTTTAAAGACCTTATCCATGAGAAATAAAGCTCCATTATCACCATCTAGAATAATACCAAATCTTGTTCTAACTGTACGAATTCCAAAGTCTTCAGCAGCTAAAGCAGCATTTTCCCACTTTGCAACAACATCTGCTAAAAAATCCTTTGCAGGTAACTTAGTTTCTTCTGTAAAAATTTGTGTATCAGACATACCATAAAAACCTACCGCACTTGCATTGATAAAAACATTAGGTTTTTCATTCATTTTAGAAATGAGTTGAATCGTTTTTTCAGTAATATCTAATCTGCTCTTTAAAATGCTTTCTTTTTTTTCATTCGTCCACTTACCAAAAATAGATTCACCTGCTAGATTAACAACGCCATGTATTTTTGGCAATCGATTAACAGGATAATCATAACTAATAAAAGTGATATTAGCTGTGTTAGGATGTTTTTTTGGACTACGTGTCAAAACATAAGTATGGTGATCGTTTTCAATTAATTTATTAATTAATTTCTGACCTATAAATCCTGTTCCACCTGTCATTAAAATATTCATAAAAACGCCTCCAGATTACTTAATTTTAAAATGTTCCTATATTCATGGTATGATACATACTAGGAGTGAGTCAATTGCCAACAATTACTAAAATAACGACACAAAAGAAAAGAAAAGATCGATATAATATATTTATTGATAAAAAATATGCCTTTAGTGTCGATGAAGATGTATTAGTTAAATATAAATTAGCTAAAGGACTTACACTTGAAGCAAATGCTATTATCGAATTACTTGAAGCAGAATCGCTGCAACAATCATATGTTACGGCGATACACTATTTAAGTTATCGACAAAGATCAGAAATGGAAATAAAACGACATTTATTGAAAAAGGAGATAGAGCCAGATCATGTTGACATTGTTATGAATCGCTTAGATAAAGAAAATTTACTTGATGATTTGGCATTTGCAGAATCATTCGTTCGTGAACGAATTCGCCAAAAGAAAAAAGGTCCTAAGATGATTATACAAGAATTAATGGAAAAAGGCGTGTCAAAAAGTAATATAAATGAAGCAATTAAAATAATGACATTTGCTGATCAATATGAAACGGCTTTCCAATTTGCTCAAAAGAGAGCTGATCGTCCAAAAAAAGAATCAAAAGAAAAACAAAAACAACAAATAAGAGCTGCTTTGATGCAACGAGGGTTTGAAACAGAAGTCATAAATGAAGTAATGCTAAACATAAATATGGCTGTCGACGAAGAAGCAGAACAAGAAGCAATTAAACATCATGGTGAAAAAATGTATCGTCGTTATTCGAAAAAGTTTTCAGGTTATGAATTAAGACAAAAATTAATGACTGCCTTATATACACGTGGATTTAAAAAAGAACAGATCAATGAATTTATTGATAAAATATTAAATAATGAAGAGTGAGGAAATAAAAATGACTAGATATAGTGATTTA
>CALZEK010000216.1 GCA_945639745.1 uncultured Bacillaceae bacterium | reverse complement strand
ATAAAATCTATTTGAGGTGACTCATATGAAAAAAGGTGCCCGTTCCTTACGGCTGTTCTCCTTATAGGGTTCATGGTAGCTTGTAGTACAAATGACGTTACACCCGATGATAAAATCAAGCTAATTTATAATGCCACCACAGTTCATTTTGATGGAACGATTGAAGAAATTAACGGTCAGTCTGCCCTAGTCTCAGTTATCGAAGGATTTATTTTAAACTCTGGGGATAAAGTGATAGTTGATTTGTCAGTTGACCCTGAAAAACCTTTTGAAATTGGAGACAAAGTTCGTATTAAATACGTCGGAACCGTTCGCGAAAGTTACCCACTTCAAATTGGCCCCCTGTCGATTGAGAAAATAAATTAGGTAGCATACTGACATTCGGTATGCTATTTTTTTGTATGGTTAGACCGCTTTAGTCTATAATAAAGATAGATATACGAGGAGGCGTTTTATATGCCAAAGAAAAATGAAGAAGAGAATACGAAAGCTTTTTTCGTAGGAACCATTCTAACTTTCCTATTTAGTAATCTTATGTTACTTGTCTATGGTATTTTTAAAACAAGGGATAACAAGAGAAAATAATTGCAAAAAACACGGCGCTAATCTAATAGCAGCCGTGTTTTTTTAGTTTTATAATCTTCTTGGTTTATTATAGCTTTCGTGGCATAAAACCGTCCCACTTTTATCGTGCACTAATACAAAGTATTGTTCCAAGTTTAACTCGATTCGCTTATAGGAAGAACTCTTTGGTAGTCTTGAAAGAAAAGCTTTGTAAATTGTCGTCCCCATAATATTGAAGCGGGTAAGTGGATGGATTTCAGAATCATAAATATCTTTTTCGATAAGAATTTCATTTAAAAATTTACTCTCCTCATTTTCAAACTCTATGGGGATATAAATATACATTGCGTCACTTTCTATTGCTTTCAATAAACTATAGTCACTAGCCGTTCTTCGAATTTGCGCAATACTCTCAAACTTTAGGAGTTCATAAAATAATTGACTTGGATTTTTTTCAAGTACTTTGGCTAATTCATAGATTAACGCATCTGGATAATGCATGACTTCCCAGTTGGCTAACTCATAGGGTTTTAATTTCACGCGGTTCAATAACCATAATGTAGAAATCTCTTTCGGTTCTAAGTATTTTTGTAGTAACAGCTGAATCCCTCCTCTTTCAAGCAGCGATATAGTTTTCCACAATTCTTACACAGACATCAAGAAAGGCTTCCTCTCCAAAAGTATTGATCTTCATAAACACCCCTTGAGCGCCGCCAGAGGTGATGGCCGTGAATTGAATCGTCTCGTTCGATTCCGCAATCACGACACTTAAACTGACACGATTTGCCCCGATTGCACTATAGCGCTCGTAGACAAGAAAGGATACTTTACGGTTGCCTACCATTATTTGTTTCCCGTCTTCAAACTTTGTCGTTACACTGGACTGGATAATATTGTCGTGAAATACATCAACGAATTGAGCAAAATGACCTTTGAATGTTCTTTCAAAAATAGCCATGTGTTTCCTCCTCCAAATAGTATCAACTATATTTTACAACATTCGTCGATAATAATGGCATGATAGCCATCTTTCTTTGATATTTTTGTGAACTAATGGCTTGAAATATGGTATACTCGATAGCAGAAAAAACGAAAAGAGTGAAATCATGATTCGAAAAGTAGAAATTGACGAAATTCCGAGACTCTATCCGTTTGTGTTACGAATTTTTAAAGATATGGGTTTACCTATTTTAGATAAAATTGACCCCATTACTCTTGAACAAATAATCGTGGATGCAATGCATAGTCCGTTTTATCGTTATGGATATGAGAATGCTTATATCTATTTAGTAGGCGATGAGATTGCGGGTGTTCTGTTTGGTTATCCAGGTGAATGGGAAGCATTGATTGACGGACCACTACAGGCATCGATGTTAAAATTTGGATTTTCTTATACAAAATTTACACAAGAAAATGAAACATTACCTGGTGAGTGGTATATTGATACATTAGTTATTGATCCAGATTTTCGGCGTCGCGGAATTGCCGGAAAGTTAATTTCGTATGTAGAGACTGTCGCAAAAGAAAGTGATTACGAAAAAATTGCTCTCAACTGTGAAATGGATAATGAAGGTGCACACCGCTTATATACAAAATGTGGCTTTGTAAATGGCACGCATATTGTTTTAAGCGGTCACGTATACTGGCACATGTCAAAACAACTATAATTTCGTAAGCTTGCGCTTCTCTTTGAGGAGTTGCAGGCTTTTTTAGTTATATAAAAGTTATACACAAGTTGTCCACAGGCTGTCCTCAGTTCTAGGAATATATTAAGTAAAAATGTTAGTTGTTGTCTATGGCTGACATTATAAGGGTTTATATGTTAATAGTTGCTGTCTTTTAACATTTCAGTCGATATAATGTTAGTTATTGTCGATTTTTTACATTTCAATCGAGTTATTGTAAATTATTTCGTATCATTAGGACATAATAAGAACTAGTAACTTACAATGATCATTCCGTTACACATGAAGTTTTATACAATCGTATTTCGACTTCTGGTAGACTATTATGATTTGAAGTTATAAGGAGGAATTTTATGGTTTCTAAAGATTTAAATTTAAGTTCTAGATCAAAGATACAGATTCTAATATGGATTATTTTATTGGTTGTAATTTTTTCATTTCATATTTTTATGACGAATAATGTCCTCTTCTCTTTTGTTGAAACTTTCCCTTATTTAATCATTTTATATTTTTTATACGAGAATTTATTAAGTCGTGATTTCTTACATTTGGAAAATGATAATCCGTCATCTATACCGCGTGTTCCTGATATAAACGTATATCTGAACAAATTAAAAATTAAACTGATCGGGTTACTCATTATGGCAATCGTTGGTATCATTTTTCTATTTCTCACAATAAACGATAAATATTTCGTTGCAAGATTATTAACTCCTTTAGCCATAGC
>CALZEK010000215.1 GCA_945639745.1 uncultured Bacillaceae bacterium | reverse complement strand
AATATTTGCACCTGCAAGCTTCGTTGAACTGTTCTTTAAGTTATCCATTAAAAATTCCTCCTTATTAACATTAAAAATCTACATGTAAGTCTCTTTACACGCAAAAAAGACTGTATTCCACGTGGGAATGCAGTCTTGGATTATTTATTATCACCAACTTTTAAAAGCCGGCCAAGAACGCGCTTCCCCACGCTGGTATTATCCAGTTCGGGTGCAAAGGGTCAGAACGTTAGCGTTCTTCTCAGCCAAATACATAGCTCCCCTAGTGCTTCGATTACATATGTAGTTTTCTTATCATCTCTTATGATAGATATTTTTTTATCATAAGTCAAACCTTGTTCCAAGATTTGACGATGTATCATTTCAGCTATTGCTAAACATTTTTTAAGCACAAATTTAAGATATAAGATACAATATATGGATATGACCTTTTTAATGTTTTTTAAAAAATTTAATTGATAGATAGAATAGGAGCGTTTAGTTAGTATGAAAGTAAGGAAAAAAGAACAAATTTGGACGAAAGATTTTATTAGTTTAGCTTTAACACAATTAATTTTATTTACTGTGTTTTATTCTTTACTGACAACTTTACCAATCTATGTGATTGATAAATTAGGTGGAACACAAGCAAATGCTGGTTTAATTGTTACATTCATGCTTGCTTCTGCTATTATTGTTCGACCTTTTTCAGCAAAAATATTAGATATCGTTGGTAAGAAAAGAACGCTCGTCTTAAGCGTTGGTGCCTTTGCCCTAACAACTTTCTTTTATTTATTTATGAATGAATTTGTTTCATTACTTATTTTAAGATTTATTCACGGAATTTCTTTTAGTATTGTTACAACCGCAACGAGTGCTATTGCTGCAGACATTGTTCCTAAATCAAGAAAAGGTGCAGGCATGGGTTACTTTGCAATGTCGATGAATTTAGCAGTTGTGATAGGGCCATTTATCGGTTTATCCTTACTCCAATTTATTTCTGTTGATACATACGTTATTGTTTTGAGTATTTTAATGGTTATTAGTTTCTTATGTACTTTAATTGTAAGGATTGAAGAAAGAGAAGCTATTGAAAAAGTTACTTTAGCAATTAAGTTTAAAGACTTGATCGAGCCAAAAGCAATCCCAATTGCACTTATTAGTGGGCTTGTTGGGGTTGCTTATGCAAGTATCCTTTCATTTGTTCCTGTTTATGCTGAAGCGATTGGTCTGGCAACCACAGCTAGTTATTTCTTCTTAGTATTTGCGGTTGTTATGATTGCTTTTCGTCCTTATTTAGGACGAGCTTTTGATGAAAAAGGACCACGTTATGTTTTAATCCCTAGTTTACTTATTTTTGCAGCAGGACTAATTGTTTTAGGCTTTACAGAAACAAGTCTTGTCTTACTTATTGCTGCTGGATTAATTGGTTTAGGTTACGGAACATTGCTCCCTGGATTTCAAACCGTTGCTATTCAAAAATCTGATAGCCACCGGAGTGGTCATGCGATTTCTACTTTCTTTATCTTTTATGATTTAGGCATCGCGATTGGTGCCTTTATTTGGGGAATAATTATTGGTGGATTTGGTTATGAAGCAATGTACTTTACTGGAGCCGGGCTAATGATTGTCACTACAGTTATTTTATATCGTTTATTAACGCGTCATCTAAATGTGTAAAAAAATTAATTTATGACGAGGTATTCACTTATTAATGCTTTATTATTTTAATAAGTCTTGCTAGCCATTAAAAAATGTCTGACTAGAAATTTAGTCAGACATTTTTTTTAACCATTTTGACGTTAATGTATTTGCTTGTAACATATCTTCTGGCTTACCTTCGAAAATAATATGACCACCTTTTTTCCCGCCTTCAGGACCTAATTCAATAATCCAATCACTTGCTGCAATGAAATCTAAATTATGTTCAATAATAATAACTGAATTTCCTTTATCTACAAGTAATTGGAATAAAGCTAATAATTTTTTATTATCATGAGTATGCAAACCAAGAGAAGGTTCATCTAAGATATAAATTTGCCCTTCTTTTTGTAAATGACTAGCAAGTTTTAAGCGTTGTACTTCTCCTCCACTTAAAGAACTTGTTGTTTGACCTAATGTTAAATAGCCTAATCCAACTTCTTTAAGCTTCTTAATTCTTTTTAAAATTTTAGGTCGATTAAAAAAGTTCTCTGATTCGTTAATTGTTAATTTTAAAATATCAACGATATGCTTACCTTGGAATCTATAAGATAATGCTTGATCAGAATATCTCATTCCGGCACATGACTCGCATGTGACTGTTACTGGGTCAGCAAAAGCCACATCAGGTTGCGTGACTCCTTTTCCTTTACAAACTGGACAAGCACCTAATGAATTAAAACTAAATAAGCCTGCAGGTTGATTTGTTTCTTTAGCAAACACATCACGAATGTCATCCATTATTCCCATATAGGTTGTTAAGGTTGAACGGCTTGATATGCCAATTCTAGCTTGACTCACCATAATAACATCTGGATATATTTCTGGAAACGCTTCTAACATCAGCGAACTCTTTCCTGATCCTGACACCCCACAAATTGAAACGAGACTGTGTTTAGGTATATTTAAACTAATGTTTTTTAAATTATTATGATTTGCTTGTTTAATATTAAAGCTTTCCTGACTGTGACGTGGTGTTTGATTAATCATCAATTGATGTTGTAAACTCCTTGCAGTTGGTGTGTTTTTTAAATCATCAAGTCTTCCTTGATAAATTACTTCCCCACCACTAACACCTGCTCCTGGCCCCATTTCAATTATTTCATCTGCTTCTTTAATTACTGACAGATCATGTTCTATCACAATGACTGTATTGTATTGATTTTTTATCGTTTGTAACATATTGATAAGTAAATTAACTTCTTCTGGATGAAGTCCTGCACTAGGTTCATCAAAAATATAAGTCAAATTGTTTAAACTACTACCTAAATGCCGTGCAATTTTAACTCTTTGTGCTTCTCCACCAGAAAGAGT
>CALZEK010000214.1 GCA_945639745.1 uncultured Bacillaceae bacterium | reverse complement strand
AATTCATTCTTGACATTTAATAGTTGTTCTGTTCAGTTTTCAAGGAGCAAATAATGGGCCTGAGTGGACTCGAACCACCGACCTCACGCTTATCAGGCGTGCGCTCTAACCAGCTGAGCTACAGGCCCCACTTTCAAGGTTATTGCTTTTTAGTAATTTATGGAGCGGGTGAAGGGAATCGAACCCTCGTTATCAGCTTGGAAGGCTGGAGTTTTACCACTAAACTACACCCGCATATTATAATGTTTAATTAAATGGTCGGGAAGACAGGATTTGAACCTGCGACCTCTTGGTCCCAAACCAAGCGCTCTACCAAGCTAAGCTACTTCCCGTTAAAGGATTCTAACTATTATCACTAGGTGTTGCTTGTTCGTTTGAACGCAAGAGCAACGTTTACTAATGTAACATGGGCTAAAAACTTTTGCAAGTTTTATGTATGCGGTCGAGAGGATTTGAACCTCCACCGAGTCACCCCGACTAGGCCCTCAACCTAGCGCGTCTGCCGTTCCGCCACGACCGCGTGCACTTTTCTTTGCAAACATACTCTTTAAAATCGTGTTAGTAAAAGTGAGCCATGCAGGAATCGAACCTGCGACTCTCTGATTAAAAGTCAGATGCTCTACCGACTGAGCTAATGGCTCAAATATTGTATTGTTTATACACATATCAGATATTTGAGTTCTGATAAATAACAAAAGCAAAAGTTGCTTTCATTATATTTAGTTCACGTAAATGGTTGTTCATTTATAATAATCTTTATGAAAGAAAACATAAAACTGCATTTATATAAACACCTTATTAAAACAATTGTTTATTCAAAAACTTTTATTTTAATTAGTAATTACATAAGAGAGAAAGTCAACACTGTGACTTTCCAACAACTTAAAACATGATGACCCGTACGGGATTCGAACCCGTGATACCACCGTGAAAGGGTGGTGTCTTAACCGCTTGACCAACGGGCCAAATTATAAGTGGCGGAGAAGGAGGGATTTGAACCCTCGCGCCGCGTAAGCGACCTATGCCCTTAGCAGGGGCACCTCTTCAGCCTCTTGAGTACTTCCCCAATTTGGCTCCGCAGGTAGGATTCGAACCTACGACCGATCGGTTAACAGCCGATTGCTCTACCACTGAGCTACTGCGGAATATATATTTTATGTATTTACAACAGCAAGAAATATCTTATAATAATTAATTGTTTTTGTCAACACTTTTCTTTAATTACTTTTAAATTATTTTTAAATTACTTTTAAAAAGATATTTTTCGCAAGTCACTTAACAACAATTTATATTACATCATTTATTTTAAATTGCAATGATTTACTCTTAATTTTTTTATATTTATAAGCATTTTATTTTTTCTTCATTATAGTAACAAGATTACCATCTATTATTTAAGATTCATATTCTTTGTGAATTACTGCTTATTATTTAGACAGATAGTTTTCGCTATGGTAAAATATAAGGACTTATGTGAATAATATTAAACAGTCTTCACATAAATGCATAGATATTCGTATCTTGCAAATATGAATATAGGTGGTCAATTAAAATGAAAGAAAAAGAAATGTATCATGTATTACTTTATTACAACTTCACCCCAATCGAGGATGAAGAGGCTTTTGCAGCAGAACATTTAGCTGCTTGTAAAGCACTTGGATTAAAAGGTCGTATATTAGTTTCTAAAGATGGAATTAATGGAACTGTGTCAGGACCTGTTTCACAAACAGATGCATATATCGAAATGATGCATGCTGATGAACGCTTTAAAGATACTGTTTTTAAAACAGATGAACATGATGGACATGCTTTTAAAAAAATGCATGTGCGCCCACGTGAAGAATTAGTTACACTTCGTTTAGACGAAGATGAGGATACTGATCCTAATAAACTAACTGCTGCTTACTTAGAGCCAATAGAATTTTATGAAGCTATGCAAGATGAAAACACTGTCGTTTTAGATACACGTAATGATTATGAATATGATGTAGGACATTTTCGTGGAGCCATTCGTCCAGATATTAGATCTTTTCGTGAGTTACCTGAATGGGTTAAAGAAAACAAAGAACTATTAGAAGGTAAACGCGTGCTTACTTATTGTACAGGTGGTATTCGCTGTGAGAAATTTACTGGTTGGTTAATTGATAAAGGTTTTGAAGATGTTGGTCAATTACATGGTGGAATTGTTACTTACGGTAAAGATCCAGAAGTTCAAGGTAAGTTATGGGATGGCCAATGTTATGTCTTTGACGAAAGACTCACTGTTCCAATTAATCAAACTGAACATGTTATTGTTGGACGTGATCATTTTGATGGGACGCCATGTGAGCGCTATGTGAACTGTGCAGAACCTGAATGTAATGAACAATTCTTATGCTCTGAGGAAAATGAGCACAAATATATGCGCGGATGTTCGCATGCTTGTCGAGTTGACCCTAGAAACCGTTATATTATTGAACATGATTTATCAGAAGAGGAAGTTGCACGTCGACTTCGCGTCATTGAAGAAGAATCTTTAGCTAAATCTATGTAAACGAAAAGACCTTACTAGGTTACTAAAACCTAGTAAGGTCTTTTCTAAATTCCGATAAGGGTGGTTTTAATATGTCTATAGATAACCTTTTGACAAGACTTGCTTACCGAGATTCTTTTAAAACAATTACAGTTACTAAATCTTGTCTTGATTCACCTTTATATTATGTTAGAAAACTGATCCTAGCCATAAAAATAAAATCTACACTTCAAACTGGCTTATAAATGAATGCTATCATTCTTTATGACGGTGATTGTCGTTTTTGTAACCTTGCTGTTCAATTCATTATTAAAAGAGATCCAAAGATGTACTTTAAGTTCGCTCATTTATCTAGTAAAAGTGGTAAACAACTAATTGACAACTTAAACATTCCAAACGATGAAGATAGTTTAATTGTTATTTATAATGAGAATTATTTTATTCAATCTACTGCCGCTTTAATGATTAGTAAAAAACTTAATAAAGGATGGCCTCTCCTAT
>CALZEK010000213.1 GCA_945639745.1 uncultured Bacillaceae bacterium | reverse complement strand
TTTTTAACGTAATTTAATTGAACCACCATCTACCATAATTGTTTGACCTGTAATATAAGCTGAGTCTTCGCTTGCTAAAAAGACTGCGACCCGTCCAATGTCTTCTTCCATTTCACCTGCACGACGAAGCGGAATACCAGAAATCATTTTTTCATAATACTCCGGGTTCTCTTCAGCCCATGCTAGCATACCTTCTGATTTAGCAATTGGTGAAATGATGTTTACATTAATTCCATATTCACCAAATTCATTGGCTGCTACTCGAGTAATCCCTCGAATTGCTTCTTTAGCAGCTACATATGACACTTGATTTGGGTCTCCCTTAAGTCCTGCACCAGATGAGAAATTAATAATATTTCCTTTTGACGCTTTTAAATACGGCAAAGCTGCTTGCATAAAATAAAATGTTGGATAAAAACCAGTATTAAATGATAAATCCATCTCTTTTTGTGTCGTCTCTTCTATAGAAGACATTTTTGAAGCATGTGCATTATTTACTAATATATCAATCTGACCGTATTTATCGCCTACTTGTTTAACTACACCAGCCAATTCATCATGCTTAGTTAAATCTTGTTGAATAAACATTGAATCTGGCACATATTCTTGCAATTCTTTAACAGCTTCTTCTCCTGCTGTTTCATTTAAATCAACAATAACAACTTTAGCACCTTCTTTTACAAATGCCATAGCCATACCTCGTCCAATTCCACCAGCGCCACCTGTAATAATGGCAACTTTATCTTGTAATTTATTCATTCATTTTCCTCCTCTATAACATTTAATATTGTAACTCATCCTATCTAATAACCAAAACATCTGATTTTGAATATCTAAAAATACTCTCTGAAACACTTCCAATCAGTATACGTTCTACAGCACTTACTCCCGTTGCACCTAAGACAACTAAATCTATTTTTTCTTCTGGGATAATCTCTTCCAAAAGAATTCCTTTAGGTGATCCAAATTTTATTACTTTTTTTATTTTCTTAACTCCTGCCTCTCCGGCCTTTTTCTCATACTCATTTAACATCTCCTCAGCTGCTAGTTGAGAATACTCATAAATGTTTTTTAAATATGTTTCTATTTTAGGAAAGTTTTGATCTTCAACAACGTGTGCCAATACTAAAGTAGCATCGTCTCGTTTAGCAATATAAATCGCTCGATTAAATGCTTTTTTAGATAATTCAGATCCATCAGTTGCTATTAAAACGTTTTTGTATTCAAATGCCATTCAAATCGCTCCTTTGGTTTATCAGTTAAACTAGTTCTTGTAAAATTATTTTTTACAACTATCGAACAACTAATACTTCACATTTAGAATGTCTAAACGCGCTGTCTGTCACGCTACCTAAAAACACTCGTTCAACAGCACTCGTGCCCGTCGCACCTAATATAATGACATCTACATTCTGTTCAGGTATGATTTCGTCTATCAGAACATTTTTTGGTAAACCAAATTTTACAATCTCTTTTACTTCTGATACACCAGCTTCTTTTGCTATTTGAGCATATTTATCTAACATTTTATGAGCGTCAATTTCTGCTTGTTTATACACATCGTTAAGATTATCAAGATAAGACTTTATAATTGAAAAGTTTTGTGTATCAACGATGTGTGCTAATATGAGTTGTGATTTATCTCGCTTAGCAATATGGACCGCTCTATCAAAAGCTTTTTCTGAAGGTTCGGAACCATCTATCGCAATCAAAACATTTTTATATTGAAAATCCATTAAAACTCCCCCTCTAATTAATCTGTTTTTACACCTTCTTAAACTTTATGAGTTCATTTAATTCTATCTGCTAAATAGCCACGCTAAAAAGCCTTGTTTTTTTCTTACACGTGTTCTTTTAGGAGCTGCAAGTTGTTTAGGAGTTTCTGGTGCTTTCAATTCTTCCATTGATCTTACACTTTGTGAAATGTTCTTTAACGTACCTACAATTAATTCATCTCTTTCGTTAATTCCCTCTTCTAGTTCATTTAAACGTTGATTTAATTGTGTTATCATTTCATCTTGTTTTTTTATTTGTTCAATTAACTCTTCATATCCCTGGTTAGATTGCGCTAATTGAGTATTATCTATTTTTGCTATGTCGTAACCCGTCGCACCTTCTTCAGAATCTTCATTTGCACCGAGCCCCATAACTTCTATCACAATTGTTGCTGCTTGTTCAACTGTCGTGTTGTCTTCTTCTCTAATTGTTTTTAAATAATTCAACGCTTCGATATCTACCTTACGATATAATCTGGCTTTATGCCTGCCGGAAGCCTGGGATCTAAGAAATCCATATCCTTGAGATTCTAAGGTCTGACTGTACTTTCTTACAGTAGTTAATCCAACATCCATAAATTCAGCAACTTCACTTGTTGAATATGTTTTTTCAAAATTACGGATTTTATCATCACTAGTTTCCATTAGATTATTTACCATCTTCTTCACCTCTAACTTTATCATACCGTTA
This sequence comes from uncultured Bacillaceae bacterium, assembly GCA_945639745.1. Taxonomy (GTDB): domain Bacteria; phylum Bacillota; class Bacilli; order Bacillales; family Amphibacillaceae; genus Pseudogracilibacillus. Next base: position 548 of record CALZEK010000213.1, on the reverse strand, counting down.
AATGGGGTCATTCGTAAACTATTATCTTTTTTATGCTTGTTAATTATTTTTATTTATAAATATTTAAGTTTGATTTATTATCTAAAATTAAACACAAACACTTATTAAAAAGACAAAATAAAAGCCAACGATACTCTTTCGATATCGTTGGCTTTTATTTATTTGAAGCTTCCAGCCGGATTTGAACCGGCGACCTCCTCCTTACCATGGAGGCACTCTACCTACTGAGCTATGGAAGCATTTAAAATATAAAAATAGCCTGGGAGAATTAACTTCCAGACTAAATTTATTATGGAGCCTAGCGGGATCGAACCGCTGACCTCCTGCGTGCAAGGCAGGCGCTCTCCCAGCTGAGCTAAGGCCCCGTAGTAATTAGATAGATGGTGGGCCTGAGTGGACTCGAACCACCGACCTCACGCTTATCAGGCGTGCGCTCTAACCAGCTGAGCTACAGGCCCATCTACTTTAAGATTGCTCCCTCAAAACTGAACAGACAACTATTAAATGTGTGCTGTCAAAAGACAACATTCCGTACTGAGTGGACAGCG
>CALZEK010000212.1 GCA_945639745.1 uncultured Bacillaceae bacterium | reverse complement strand
GTTCAGCAACTCAATCTTCAGGTATTTTATTAGAAGATGAAGTATTCCCGCTTGCAGCATTTGGCAGATTGATGAATGGTGAGTTTCCAGGACAACCAATCATAACCAAAGGTGGACTCATTGGTGATGAGAAAGCTATTTATAAATGCGTGAAATATTTTAACACCCAACATTCTAGAAAAAAGCTTTAACGAGCTAAAGAATCTAATAGGAGGAATTATACATGCAAAATCAAAGAGAAATTATTGGTATCCCGATGGGTGACCCGGCAGGAATTGGACCAGAAATCACAGCAAAATCATTAATGAATAAAGAAATCTATGAGATGTGTCGTCCACTAGTAGTTGGTGATAAAGCAACATTTGCAAAAGCAATGGAAATTGTTGGAGCAGATTTAAATATTAATGTCATTACAGAAGCCAAAGAAGGTAAATATGAATATGGCACGATAGATTTTATTGATTTAGAAAATATTAATTTAGCTGAATTTGCTTATGGTGAAGTTCAAGCACAATGTGGTCAAGCTTCTTTTGATTATATCGAAAAAGTTGTTGATTTAGCTAATAAAGGTGATATAAAAGCAATCGCAACAACACCCATTAATAAAGAATCACTTCAAGCAGCAGAGGTACCATATATTGGGCACACTGAAATGTTAGAAGATTTAACAAATACAAAAGATCCTCTAACAATGTTCCAAGTCCAAGGCATGAGAATCTTTTTCTTAACACGTCACTTATCGATAAAAGATGCGATTGATCAAATGACAAAAGAACGCGTCCAAGATTATTTAAATCGTTGTGATGAAGCTTTACAACGTTTAGGCGTTGACGAGCGTAAATTAGCAGTTGCTGGTTTAAATCCACATAGTGGTGAAGGTGGATTATTTGGAAACGAAGAAATCGATGAAATAACACCTGGAATTGAAGCGGCTCAAAAAGATGGTATTGATGTAGTTGGACCAGTTCCAGCAGACTCTGTATTTTTCCAAGCATTAAACGGTAAATACGATGCAGTCTTATCGCTTTATCATGACCAAGGACATATCGCTGCAAAAATGACTGACTTCCACAGAACAATCGCGATTACAAATGGTTTACCGTTTTTAAGAACATCGGTAGATCACGGAACAGCCTTTGATATAGCTGGTAAAAATATTGCATCAAGTGTCAGTATGGAAGAATGTATTAAATTAGCAGCACAGTATGGACCGAGATTTACAAAAGAAACTATTTAAATAATGACAAAGAAATTGAGCTGAAGATGTTAGGTCATCTTCAGCTTTTTTTAACAATAGACATGAGAAGGGGCGATTAATGTGGAAGTGTCTGGCACACAAATGATTCTTGGATTAATTATCGGAGTAGCAATTCTCATTTTATTAGTACTAAAAACAAAAGTACATGCCTTTATTGCCTTAATTATTGCTGCTTCTGTAACTGGTATCGTTGGAGGAATGAATCCAGCAGATGTTGTTAATGAAATCACAACCGGTTTTGGTACCACCTTAGGTTCAATCGGTATTGTTATTGGGTTTGGTGTCATGATGGGACGTATCTTAGAAGTTTCTGGTGCGGCTGAAAGACTTGCCTACACCCTCATTGAAAAATTAGGAAAACATAAAGAAGAATGGGCTATGGCAGCAGCAGGTTATGTTATTTCAATACCAATATTTGTTGATTCAGCTTTTGTTATTTTAAATCCTTTAGTAAAAGCATTATCAAGAAAAACAGGTAAATCAGTAGTTGCCTTGGGTGTTGCACTTGGTATTGGACTTGCAGCAACTCACCATGCCATCCCACCTACACCAGGTCCCTTAGGTGTGGCCGGGATATTTGGAGCAGATATTGGAATGATGATTTTAGCTGGAATAATTTTTGCGATTCCGATTGTTATTGTTGGTGTTTTATACGCTAAGTGGATAGGCAATAAAATATATCAGTTACCAAACGAAGCAGGTGACGATTTCATTCGCCCTGATGAAAAGCGAGCATATGATGAGTTTTTAGAAGCGGTTAATGAACGTGGAAAAGAGTTGCCGTCATTTACTAAATCAATCATGCCGATTTTAGTGCCAATTATCTTAATATTCTTAAATACGACATTGGTTGCTTTAAATGAAACAGGTGTTTTTGTAACAAATGAAATCTTTCTTTCTTACACGCAATTTATTGGAGATCCTGTCATTGCTGTAGGTATCGGATTATTGATTGCAATTTATACCTTATCAAATCATTTGCGAAGGTCTGAAACTCTAGATCGAATGGAAGAGGGAATTGCAACAGCAGGAATTATTTTACTTGTTACAGGTGCAGGTGGTGCCTTAGGTAACGTTCTAAGAGCGAGTGGTGCAGGAGATTATATTGCAACTCAAATTGCCCAGTGGCCGATACCAGCTATTTTAGTGCCTTTCTTTATTGCAACAGTTGTAAGATTAATTCAAGGTAGTGGAACGGTTGCGATGATTACTGGTGCATCGATCTCAGCTCCAATTCTTGTGAATTTAGATGTCAACTTAGTCTTAGCCGCACAAGCAGCAGCATTAGGTGCAATGATCTTTTCCTATTTTAATGATAGTTTATTCTGGGTTGTTAACCGAATGTTAGGTATCAAAGAAGTTAAAGAACAACTATTAGTTTGGTCTGTCCCAACAACATTAGGTTGGGGTGTCTCACTTGTGATGCTTCTCTTAGCTGATTTTGTTGTTAAATTATTTTAAAAAGAAACAGCATTCATGTTTATTTTTGAATGCTGTTTTTGTTAATTGATTCTGAATATTAAGTATATTTTGAATTATCATTCATGTATTGCAAAATGTTAGAAGTCTGTGTATGATATTGGAAAACCTATAATTTTTTCACATTTTAGACACATGTAAGCGATTGCTTAAATTGTGTTATAAAAAATAAAGATAGTTTCACAATAAAATATTAGTAGTATTTATGATCAAAATAATCCTAACTAGTTAACATTTTGATGATTTATTAAATAATCATACACTTAAATGAATGTATATTCATTT
>CALZEK010000211.1 GCA_945639745.1 uncultured Bacillaceae bacterium | reverse complement strand
CCGCACCATTTCCCCCAATAACTGTCACAAATTCACCTTGTTTTAAATTTAAATTAATCGATTTTAATGCACGTTTTTCATCTAAAGTGCCTTCATTAAATGTCATTGCAATATGTTTTAAATTCAACATTTAAGCACCCTCACTTTCAAGTAATGCCCGTTTTTCTTTTCTACGTTTCTTCTCACGGTAGCTTTGCATCATTTTAGGCGTAATCAGAGCTATAATAACGAGTAAAGCTGTAATTAATTTCATATCGCCTGTATCTAAAAATTCAAATCTTAATGCTAAAGTTACAACAATACGATAAACAATTGCTCCACCAATAACTGCCAGTGTCGCTCTAGCAATTGTTTTAACACCAAAGAGCGCTTCCCCGATAATCACAGAAGCTAAACCAATAATAATCATTCCGATTCCCATACCGACATCAGCAAATCCACCATGTTGAGCGAGTAAAGCACCCGATAAAGCAACCAAACCATTTGATAAACCAATTCCCATAATAATCAATATATCTGTATTAGCAGAAAAGCTTCGGATCATTTTTTGGTTATTTCCTGTCGCTCTTAAAGCAAGACCTATTTCTGTTTTTAAATAATAATCAACCATAAATTTAATAATTAGTGTCACAATTAACATAATAACAACAAGCGCCCAAGTATTAGGAAAACGGTCAATCCCCATTGAACTTAATATACCATTGATTAATGGGTCAATTCCTGTTAACTCCCACAAATTTGTTAGTTGATCTTTAATTGTTGTTTCATTTAATAAGGATAACTGTGGCCTACCCATAATACGTAAATTAATTGAGTATAAAGCAATCATCATGAGAATACCTGATAGTAAGGGATTAATTTTCCCTTTAGTATGTAAGATACCTGTAATACATCCTGCTAAAAATCCTGCTAGTGCACCAATAATCGTTGCGAGGACAGGCGGTACACCATTGATAATTGAGATTGTAGCAACTGCAGCTCCTGTTACAAAACTCCCATCAACTGTTAAGTCAGGAAAATCTAAAATTCTAAAAGATAAATACACGCCCAATGCCATAATTGCATAAATAACACCTGATTCAACAGCTCCAAATAATGATAAAAACATATTGTCCTCCTTGTTTCGTCTCCGTATTTCAAATTAATGTATATGTGTAACACAACTTTTTTAAATGTAAATAAGGAAGCAGAAATCATCTGCCTCCTTAATAGTTTACTAAATATTTTCCTATTTAGAAAGTTTGAGCTTCAAGTAAATCATTATTCTGCTCCAATAAATTCTGCCTCTTCATCCCAAGCTTTATCCCAGTTAACATTTTGAGCTTCGGCTGCTTCTTTATTAATAAATAATTGTATTTCTGGTGGATATTCTACATCTAGTTTTTCAATTTCTGTTTCACCTGTTAATACTTCAACTGCCATTTCACCCGTACGTTTTCCAATTGTATAGTAATCAATACCATACGTTGCAAAACCACCTTTTTCTAATGAATCAGGCTCTCCGACAATAAGCGGAATACCTTGTGAATTTGAAACCTCAACAACACTATCAAGAGCTGATACAACTGTATTATCTGTAACTATATACATAACATCAACATCTCCTGCTAATGTTGATGCAGCTTGTTGAACTTCTGATGAGTTTGCAACTGTTCGTTCTGAAGAAGTTAGACTAGTTCCTTCCATTGCTTCTTCAACCGCTTTAATTTGTGTAACTGAGTTAGCTTCACCAGCATTATAGATTAGTCCTACTTTTGCATCTTCAAAATAATTATCAATAAATTCTACAGTCTTAGTAATCGCATCAGGATGCAAATCAAGTACACCTGATATATTACTATCATGACCTTCCAATGATGATACAAGACCAGCATCTACTGCATCTGTAACTGATGTAAATAGAATCGGAATATCACTTGTAGCATTTAATGCACCTAAAGCACTTGGCGTAGAGTTTGCAAAAATCAAATCAACATCATCTGCTACAAAGTTATCTGCTATCGACTTTACGTTATTTTGATCATTTTGAGCATTTTGGTAATCATATTCTACATCAAGACCTGCTTCTTCAATTGCATCTTGAAAACCTTTATAGGCATTATCTAATGAAGGGTGCTCTAAAAGTTGAGTTACACCTATTACATATGATTCACTTCCATCTTTAGCTGTTTCTTCTGTGTCATCGTTACCACTTGTATCATCACTACACGCTCCTAATACAAGAATACTTATTATAGTAATGACAAATAATTGTAACCATTTTCTCATTTAATAATCCCCCTTATAAATCAACCGAATCTCCGGTTATAGATTCATTTATTATACTATATTTGTAAATTGTTGCAAGAATTATATAATTCAGATAATTTTACTTTTAATTTGTTCACTTAATTATCACTACTTCTCGTGACTTATGTGACATTCCATTAGGCACCTTGAAATTTTTTATGTATAATAGACTTTAGAGAAAGAAGGGATTTTCATGACTCGGATGCTTTATCTTGTCAGTGTTGTGGCATTTCTAGATACTTTTATCCAATTACCTATTATTACACCTTACTCACAAGAGTTAGGTGCTTCTTATGCGTTAACGGGTGCTATTGTTGCCGTTTATTCATTAACGAATATGATTGGTAATATTTTAGGTGGCCATTGGATTGACAAATTTGGTCGTAAAAAGATGTTATTAACAGGTATGCTTTTAGTAAGTGGGATATTATTTCTTTATCCTCTAGCTCAAACAGGTTGGCAATTATTTATCGCTCGATTCTTTCATGGATTAGCTGGTGGTGTTTTAATTCCTGCAGCTTTTGCTTATGTTGGCGATAACTCTAAAATTGAATCTCGTGGTAAAACGATGGCATACACTGGAGCAGGAATAGGAATCGCCGCAATTGCTGGTCCAGCGATTGGTGGTGCAATGGCAGCAAGATCTTCAATAACTAATGTTTTTATTTTAGTCGCAGTTTTGTTTTTAATCACTGCTTTACTTATTACAATATTTATTAAAGAATCATATGTTACGACAGAACGTGGCAAATTT
>CALZEK010000210.1 GCA_945639745.1 uncultured Bacillaceae bacterium | reverse complement strand
TTCCTTTTCAATGTAAAAGCTTTTTTAAGTTTACTTATATTTATCTAGTTTATCACCAATTAAATCCCCTAATTGGAAACCAGAACTATCGTCTTCTTTTTGATAATTTAAAATATCTTTTTGTTCTGCATCTGCTGCAATTGCTTTAATACTAAGTGAAATTCTTTGATCTGCTTCACTTACACTTAATACTTTAACTTGAATTTTATCACCAACAGTTAACTCTTCTTGCGGTGTTTCAATATGTCGATCAGCGATTTCTGAAATATGAACAAGACCTTCTACTCCTTTTTCAATTTCTAAAAATGCACCGAAATCAACTAGTCTTTTTACAACAGCATCTACTGTGTCTCCTTGCGAAATTCGCTCAGAAATGTTTTCCCATGGACCTGCAAGAGTGTTTTTATGAGATAGTGAGATTCTTTCACTCTCTGGATCGACTGATAAAACTTGAACCTTTATTTTATCTCCTTCAGCAACAACATCTGTTACTTTATCTACATGAGCATGAGCTAACTCTGAGATGTGAACAAGACCATCTACTCCACCAATATCAACAAAAGCACCGAAATCAGTAATTCTTTGAACAGTACCTTCGATAACTTGACCTTTTTCTAATGATTCAAGTAATGCACCTTTTTCTTTATTTGCTTCTTGTTCTAAAACTGCACGATGTGATAATATAAGTCTGTTTTGTTCTTGATCTAAATCTACAATTTTAACAGTTAACGTTTTATTTAAGTAATCTGAAAAGTCATCTACAAAATGTGTTTCAACTAGTGAAGCTGGAATAAATCCTCTTAAACCAACATCAACAACTAAGCCACCTTTAACGACTTCTTTTACCTCAGTTTCGAAAATTTCTTCTGCTTCATATTTCTTTGTTAATTCTTCCCAAGATTTTTCAGCATCTACTGCTTTTTTAGAAAGAATAATTTCATCTTCTTCTACTTTATTTACTTTCAAAGTTAATTCTTGACCTTCTTCTACAACTTCACTTGGTGTTTCTATGTGTAGATGTGATAGTTCACTGATTGGGATAATCCCTTCTGTTTTAAATCCAATATCTACTAACACCTGTTTTTCTTCAATATTTACTACTTTACCTTCAACAATATCATCTACATTAAATTCTTTATTTGCTTCTACCATATTTATACCTCCTCCTACACTGTTTAAGATTTAAATTATCATTAAATCTATTCACTTACTCTAGTATAACACGAAACGGCCTGACATATAAATTATCTAGCTTTATTTTTATAATCTGTGACTAATTTTATAATTTTTTCAACAACCTCGTCAATGCTCATTGCTGTTGTATCAATAGATACAGCATCTTTTGCTTGTGTTAAGGGCGATTCTTTTCTATTTTCATCTCGGTGATCTCGATCTGCTATTTCTTCTTTTAAAATTTGTAAGTCAGATGAAAAACCATTTTTTATATTTTCATCATGTCTTCTTTGAGCTCTTTCATCTACTGAAGCAATTAAAAATACCTTTACTTCCGCATCAGGTAAAACTGTTGTACCAATATCTCTGCCGTCCATAACAACTGAATGATTATTAGCTAACAATTGTTGTCTGCGAACAAGTTGTTTTCTCACTTCAGCTAATTGAGCAATATGAGATACAGCTTGGGATACTTCTGTTGATCTAATCTTTGCTGTAACGTCAATATCATCTAAAAACACCAATTGTCCGTCAGATACTGCTTTAAATTCTATTTTTGTATTTGTTAGTGTTTCTGTTATCATTTTTTCATTATCAAATTTAATTTGTTCTTGAATAACTTTTAATGTTAATGCTCTGTACATTGCACCTGTATCAATATAAACAAAATCTAATTTATCAGCAATTAATTTAGCAACAGTACTTTTTCCTGCTGCTGCAGGTCCATCAATTGCAATTCTAATTATCTCATTGGTCGTCAATCCATCACACCTCTATTTTTTTCATCATATTTAAATTAATACTTTTAGCTATATGGTAACCGTGATGCCTACCATTTTCAATAAATGTTTCATTTCCATTATAACCAGAAATGATTACACCTGCCACGTATAAGCGATCAATGTTTGTTTCGTACGTGTTTGAATGATATTTTGGACGCCCAGAATGACTTTCGATGTTTACACTTAAACTTTTCAAAAAGTCTATTTGTGGATGGTAACCTGTCATAGCAAAGATAAAGTCAACAGATTCTGAGTATAAAGCCCCATCCATTTTATACCTTATATTATTTTTACTTATTTCAACTATTTCTGCATTAAAAATCATTTTTATTTTATTATGTTTTACTAACGAAGCGAATTCAGGAAGAATCCATGGCTTAATACTTTCGGAATATTCACTTCCCCTATAGAGCACTGTTACATGTGCATCTGCGTGATATAATTCGAGTGCTGTATCGACTGCTGAATTCTTTCCTCCAACAACTACTACTTTTTGATTGTAATACGGATGCGCTTCTTTAAAATAATGATTTACATGCGGAAGTGTGCTTCCAGGAACATTTAATAAATTAGGTTGGTCATGATAGCCGGTTGCTACAACTAAATAATTACATTTATAATCTTTTTCTTCTCCAAATTTATTAATTGTTTTAATAAAGAATATATTATTTTCCTTTTTAGCAAAGATCACTTCTTCATAAGCATTAATTCTTAATTCATTTCTTTTAGCAACTTCTCTATAGTAAGCAAGTGCTTCATTCCGGACAGGTTTGTGTTTATTTGTAATAAACGGAATATCAGATAACTCTAATTTATTACTTGAGCTAAAGAAAGTTTGATGCGTTGGAAACGAATGGATTGTATTAACAATATTACCTTTTTCTATAATCAGTGAGCTTATGCCACGTTTTTTCAATTCTAATGCAGTAGACATGCCACAAGGACCACAACCTATAATAATTACTTCTTCAAGTATCATTTAAATCTTCCTTTAATTAAAATAATAAAATACCCCTATCTAAATAATTAAATAGGGGTTTTAAATATTATACCCAACCACGATAACGTGAAGCTTCGGCCATCTTACGCACTCCAACCATGTGTGATGCTAAACGCATATCTACTTTTC
>CALZEK010000209.1 GCA_945639745.1 uncultured Bacillaceae bacterium | reverse complement strand
AGATGTCGATGTTAAAGACTTACGTACAATTATCAAAGAAATTATTCGTAAAAAGTCTGACGGTATTGATATGTCAGAAGCTAATATTGTTATTGCGGGTGGCCGTGGTGTGAAAAGTAAAGAAGGCTTTGATTCATTAAATGAATTAGCTGATGTACTTGGCGCAGCAATAGGTGCTTCACGTGGTGCGTGTGATGCAGAATACTGTGATTATTCATTACAAATTGGTCAAACAGGTAAGGTAATTACACCTGACCTTTATATTGCAGTTGGTATTTCAGGTGCAATCCAGCACTTAGCAGGAATGTCTAACTCAAAAGTAATTGTCGCAATTAATAAAGACCCAGAAGCAAATATCTTTAATGTGGCTGATTATGGTATTGTTGGAGATTTATTTGAAATCGTACCTAAATTAGTAGAAGAATTAAAAGCAATGTAAATTGGTAAATGCCTAGCTATCGATAGCTAGGCATTTATTTTATAGTAAGCAAACTATTAGCAAGCAAATAATAAGGGTGTTATAATAGAAACATACTTGAGTAAGTTACTATTTGAATGGAGGAATATAAATGGCAATTTTAGACGTAACAGATAATGATTTCGCTGAAAAAACAGGTGAAGGATTAGTATTAGTAGATTTTTGGGCACCTTGGTGTGGACCTTGTAAAATGATTGCGCCTGTTCTAGAAGAATTAGACGGTGAATTAAGTGATAAAGTTCAAATCGCTAAACTAAATGTAGATGATAACCAAGAAACAGCTTCAAAATATGGTGTAATGAGTATTCCTACACTATTATTAATGAAGGATGGAAATGTAGTTGACCAAGTTGTTGGTTTCCAACCGAAAGAAGCTTTAGCTGAACTAGTTAATAAACACGCATAATTATATAGAATATGAAAATTGATAATCCCCTGTTATAATTTAACAGGGGATTATCAATTTTTTATATAGGAGAAGGTATAATGAAAGAGAAAATCCAAGAAAAGTTAGCAGTTTTACCGAGTGAACCAGGTTGTTATTTAATGAAAGATAAAAATGAGACTGTTATTTATGTAGGAAAATCTAAAGCATTAAAAAATAGAGTCAGGTCATATTTTATAGGCGCTAATGATAAAAAAACACAAAGATTAGTTATGGAAATTGTCGATTTTGAATATATCGTTACTAATACTGAAGTTGAAGCGCTTATTTTAGAATTAAATTTAATTAAAAAGTATGATCCAAAATATAATATTATGTTAAAAGATGATAAAAGTTATCCTTATTTAAAAATTACAAATGAACGCCACCCACGTTTACTAATTACGCGTAAAATAAAAAAAGATAAAGCTAAGTATTTTGGACCTTATCCCAATGTGATTGCAGCACGAGAAACAAAGCGATTACTTGACCGACTATATCCTTTAAGGAAATGCAACAATAAACCAGGTGATTACTGTCTTTATTATCATATTGGACAATGCCTTGCCTGTTCTAAAAGTCCAGGGACTAAAGAGCGGTATGATGAAATTATTAAAGAAATTTCTCGTTTTTTACAAGGAGCTTATAAAGGTGTAAAAAATGATTTGATTATAAAAATGAATCAGGCAAGTGAGCAAATGGATTATGAAAGAGCTATCGAATTAAGGGAAAGTATTACACATATCGAAGCTCTTATGGAACAGCAAAAAGTAGTTTTGAATGAAATCATAGACATTGACGTATTTGGTTATAGCTATAATCAAGGGTGGATGTGTGTTCAAGTGTTTTATGTTCGACAAGGTAAATTAATTGAGCGTGATGTTTCATTTTATCAAGGAAGCCAAGAAACATTTATTAGTTTTGTCGGTCAATTTTACTTAAGAAAAAATAATTTGAAACCTAAACAAATTTTGTTACCGATAGGTTCGGATGCCAATTTGTTAAAAGAATTATTAGAAGTAGACGTTCATACTCCTTTACGAGGTAAGAGAAAAGATTTAGTTGAATTAGCAACTAAAAATGCAGACATTTCACTGACTGAACAGTTTACTTTAATTGAGCGGGACGAAGAGCGGACTATTGTGGCAGTAGAAAATTTAGGTAATCATTTAAATATTGAAACACCGCATCATATTGAAGCGTTTGATAACTCAAATATTCAAGGTGTCGATCCTGTTTCGGCTATGGTTAAATTTATTGATGGTAAAGCAGATAAAAATGGCTACCGAAAATATAAAATTCAAACAGTTTCTGGTCCAGATGATTATGAAACTATGAGGGAGGTAATTAGAAGACGTTATTCACGCGTACTAAAAGAGAAAATGCCTCTGCCTGATTTAATTATTGTTGATGGTGGAAAAGGGCAAATGAGTGCCGCGCTTGAAGTATTAGAATTAGAATTAGGTTTAGATATTCCAGTTTGTGGTCTTATCAAAGATGAAAGACATAGTACGAGCGAACTTATTTATGGTGATCCACCTGAAGTTATTTCATTAAAAAGAGATTCCAACGAATTTTATTTAGTACAACGCATTCAAGATGAAGTACACAGATTTGCAATTACTTTTCATCGCCAACTACGTAGTAAAGGGCTTATTCAATCAGAGCTCGATAAAATACCGGGAATCGGTCAGAAAAGACGGACTTTATTGCTGTCACATTTTAAATCAATTAAAGCAATTAAAGAAGCTAAGTTAGCAGATATTACCGCCTTAGGCATTCCTGAAAATGTAGCAAAATTAACCTTAGCAAAATTAAATGAATGATTAAGTAAACTTAAACTTAATCATTCATTTTTTTAAGAAATTAATAAGAGTTTAAATGCTATAAAAAACGAACTAAATAAATACATTGTATAAATTATTGTTTAAAACTATTAGAAACTTGTTTTAACAAGCTATAATCCTAATTAAATGAATAAAAAATTACGTCATTTTCTTGACGATTTATCTAGTTAGAAGTACAATCAAGAGGATGAGAGAAGTACATAATTAATCTGATTCTTAGGTAAAGAATCAAAAGAAAATAATACTATTATTTTCTTTAGAACAATGTTGTGCAATTTTTTTTATATATTAAATTAGATTAAGGAGGGAGTAACACATGGTGAAACAACGTCAATTTTTTAGTAGAAGGCTACATTCGCTATTAGGTGTTGTTCCAAT
>CALZEK010000208.1 GCA_945639745.1 uncultured Bacillaceae bacterium | reverse complement strand
TTGCTGGGTCATTAGGTATCTGGTTATTCTATGTACAACACCAATTTGAAGATTCTTATTTTGAAGAAGAAAGTAAATGGAGTTTTGTAAAAGCTGCTGTTGATGGTAGCTCTTATTATAAACTACCAAAAGTTCTACAATGGATTACAGGAAATATCGGTTATCACCATGTACATCATTTAAGTCCTAAAGTTCCGAACTATCGTTTAGCAGAGGCTCATGAAAATACACCGCCACTCCAACATGCGACAACAATTACACTTAGAACAAGTTTAAAATCACTTAAATTTCGTTTGTTTGATGAAAAAAACAAAGATTTTGTCACATTTAAAGATGTTAAACATTTAATCAAAGCAAAACAAAACACAAATACTAGACAAGCTTCTTAAAGACTTTGATAAAGAGGTAGGTATCTTCATTGACACCTACCTCTTTTAAATTTAATTTGTTATAATTATTATAGTTTACAAGGAGGTCATTATGCGAAAATGGTATCAAATATTTCCTAAAAATACAGGATTAAGCATTTATATCTGGTTAATATTTTGTCTGATTCCTTTTTACTTTTTATTTAAATCTTCCCCTACCCTTGATTTTTTAATTGGAATTATTATGGTTATTTTATTTTTTGTCGCTTACCGGCTTTCTTTCGTTTCTGAAACTTGGTTTGTCTATGTTTGGGTTAGTTTAGGTATGCTGATTAGTATGTTTATGACACTTTTTTATGGTTATATATATTTTGCATTATTTCTTTCGTTTTTTATTGGTAATATTAAAAGCAAGCCAGGATTTATTTCATTATATGTTATCCATTTAGTAACGACAGTTTTAACAATTAACATTGGATTTTTTATTAAAACAAATATGTTTGTTTCCCAACTCCCTTTTATCATCATTAGTATTATTGGCATAAGCTTATTACCGTTTAATATATATAACCGTAATAAGCAAGAAAAATTAGAGGATTTATTAGATACAGCTACAACACAACTGGCTATTACTGATGAACGCCAACGAATTGCTCGAGATTTACATGATACATTAGGGCAAAAGTTATCTCTAGTAGGTATGAAAGCAGATTTAGCTGCAAAGCTTGTTAATATAGATTCAGAAAAAGCAATAAAGGAAATAAAAGATATTCAAACTACAGCTCGAACAGCATTAAAAGAAGTTCGGGACCTAGTGGCTAATATGCGATTAATTAAATTATCAGAAGAAGTTTTTCGTGTAGAACAAATTTTATCAGCTGCAAATATTAAAGTGACTATCTCTGGCAATTCTCAACTTAATCAGACGAGTGTTTTAGCAGAGAATGTGCTCAGTATGTGCTTGAAAGAAGCTACAACAAATATTGTTAAACATAGCCAAGCAACTTTGTGTCATATTAAAATTCATGAATCAACTGAAAAAACAAATATCATAATTGAAGATAATGGAATAGGTTTTAATAAAAAAAGTTTTAATTATGCTACTCATGGAATTAGTGGTATGACAGAAAGATTAGAGTTTATGAACGGTAATTTAAAAATTGACACAACAAATGGAACGAGGTTAACTATCTCAATTCCACATGTTATTTCACAAGCAGAGGAGACAATCTTATGATTAAAATAGTTTTAGCTGAAGATCAAGGGATGTTACTTGGAGCCTTATCAGCATTACTTGATCTTGAGGAAGATATGGAAGTAGTTGGTAAAGCTACTAATGGCCAAGAAGCTATTGAGTTAGTAGACCAGCTAAGTCCTGATGTCTGCATCATGGATATAGAAATGCCTATTAAGACCGGACTAGATGCTGCAGAAGAACTGATTAACAAAGATTGCAAAATTATTATTTTAACTACTTTTGCAAGAAAAGGATACTTTGAACGAGCAAGAAAAGCAGGTGTTAATGGCTACTTATTAAAAGATGGTCCAAGTGATGATTTAGCTAATGCTATTAGAACAATTATGGATGGTCATAGAGTATATGCACATGAATTAATCGATCAAGATTATTCAAATAAAAATCCTTTAACAAATCGTGAAATTGAAGTAATTGAATTAATAGCACAAGGCAAGAGCACTAAACAAATATCTGAAGAGCTTTCAATCACTTCTGGAACAGTACGCAATTATGTATCAATTATTCTTGATAAGTTAAATGTTAGTAATCGAATTGAGGCTATTTCTAAATTTAAAGAAAGCGGATGGTTAAAATAAAGCTAAATCTTAATCAGACTTAGCTTTATTTTTTATGGTATCAAATGCCATTAATGCTCGTTCTCTTGCTGCTCTATGATCTACAAGAGGATATGGATACGTTTTTCCTAAAGTAATGTTTAAAGTTTTTAATTTATTTTGCGTTAATTTAAATGGTTGATGGATTTTATTGACTTCTGGAACATAGCGATTAATATATTCTGCCGATTGATCGAATTTTTCACTTTGTGTTAAAGGATTAAATATTCTAAAATAAGGTGATGAATCAATGCCACTACCTGAAACCCATTGCCACCCCATTGCATTGTTAGCAGGATCAAAATCTATAAGCGCGTATTTAAACCAATCATAACCTTTTCGCCAGTCAATTAATAAATGCTTCACTAAAAAAGATCCCACGACCATTCGAGCTCGATTGTGCATATAACCTGTCTCCCATAATTCTCGCATAGCTGCATCGACAAATGGATAACCTGTCTCACCATTTTTCCAAGCCATTAATTCTTGTGGATCGTTTTTCCAAGGAAAATCATTAAAGTTTTTTCGCAATGGTTCTTTAGTAAAGGTTGGAAAATGAAATAATGTATAATATGAAAAATCTCGCCAAATTAATTGTCGATAAAACGCTTCTAAATTAATTCCATTTTGAGATTCATTAAATAATAAATCGAAATATAATCTTCGCACACTTAAGCTTCCAACTGCTAAATATGGTGAAAGTCTTGATACAAAGTCTTTTGCCGGATAATCCCTTCCCTGTTTATAATGAGATAATCGTTCATCACTAAATTTTGTAATTTGATTAAAGGCATTATCTTCACCTGGATTCCAATATTTTCTAAGCTTTAATTCCCAATCTTTTTTATCTAAGTGGTCTATTTCTTCAGATAATAACTTACCTTGATAACGAAAAGGATTAATTGTTGGTA
>CALZEK010000207.1 GCA_945639745.1 uncultured Bacillaceae bacterium | reverse complement strand
ATAATAGTAGGATTAGCGACTCAACTGATTAATAATCCAGGACAATTTATAACGAGTATTTTAATCTTGTTAGGTGTTGCATTTATTGTCTTTATTATTATGCGATCTGTTTTAAATAACAGACAAGGATTAAATGATCCCGAATCAAAAAAATATAAAGAAGCAGTTAAGCAATCTCAAAAGAAATATGGAAAACCTGTTTCTCCTAAAAATATTAAAAAGAAAAAAGCAGACACAAATAAACCTTCTCAAAAGAAGAAACGGAGAAGAAAAAATCATTTAAAAGTTATTAAAGGCCAAAAAAAAGATTCGAACAAATAATGTGTTCGAATCTTTTATTTTGGTGGATTTTCACTTGCTTCATGCACTTTTTTCAGATCTTCAACTCTTGTTGAATCTTCTTTAAAGTATTCTATCAAATCAGTCATTCTATCGATCGAATTCCAACTTAAATGATGTTCTATTCCTTCAACATCATCATATATATTCTCTTCATCAACGCCAATAATCTCTAAAAACTCTTCTAATAAATCATGACGTTTAACTAATTTCTTTCCTATTTTATTACCTTTTTTTGTTAAGACAAACCCTCTATATTTTTCATAATCTAAATAACCATCTCGGTCTAATTTTTGCACCAT
Source organism: uncultured Bacillaceae bacterium (assembly GCA_945639745.1). Classification (GTDB taxonomy): domain Bacteria; phylum Bacillota; class Bacilli; order Bacillales; family Amphibacillaceae; genus Pseudogracilibacillus. Next base: position 2,493 of record CALZEK010000207.1, on the reverse strand, counting down.
TTTTGTTACTGAGGATGGATGCACCTCTAATTGTTCTGCTAAATCAGAAACACGTGCATAACCTTTATTTTCAATCAGATCATATATGCGTTCGATATAATCTTCCATACTCGGAGTTGGTACTGGCATAAAATCTCCTCTTTTCAATTATTTATAGAGCAAAAATGTTGCCCTCTATAATATATATCAAAAATTAAAGTTTCTCAAATATTGTTACTACTGAGTTTCTGAAAGTTAAATAAGTTGCCCTTCTTTTGCAATGAGTTTAAAAGATTTTATGCGGTCTGCATAGTCATAGGTATTAGTTACTAACATAAGTTCATCTGTTCGATATAATTTACGCAATTCATTTAATTGTTGAATAACTGATTGAGGATTTCCAACAATCATTTTGCTCATTGTTTTTTTAATTGTTGCTTCTTCTTCTTGCGTTCCTTTAAATTGCTCAGCTTCCTCATATGATGGAATCTGTGAATAAAGTGGTTTTTCATTAAATGATGTCCACAAAGCGGTTGATCTAGCAATTTTTTTCGCTTCTTGAGTTGTTTCTGCACAAATGACAGAAACAGCAATCATAGTTTCTGGTGTTTGCTCATATATTTGTTTGAAAGTATTTTTATAATGTGAAACTATTTCTGGTCCTTGTGCACTACTCATAAAATGACCAAATACATAGTTTAATTTTTCTTTAACTGCTAATTCGGCACTTTTTTCGCTTGTACCTAACATCCATAAATTAGGTTGTTTATTTGGCAAAGGTACCGCTTTAATTTTATTATATAAATTATTATCATGTGGTTGATTCTTAATAAAACGATTGAGCGTTTTTACTGACTCAGGATAGGTACGAACTTTTTCTAAATAATTACCTGATAAAGCAATTGATACTTCTGCTGATCCGCCTGGTGCTCTTCCTAATCCTAAATCAATTCTTCCTGGGAATAATACACTTAACAAATTATATGTTTCTGCTATTTTAAATGGACTATAATGCGGTAATAACACAGCGCCCGCGCCTAAATTTATTTTATTTGTTTGAGCACCTACTAAAGTTAATAATGTATCAGGATTTGGACAAGCTAAACCAATAAAATCATGATGTTCCGCAACCCAATAACGTTGATAACCTAACTCCTCTACTGTTTTTGCAAGTTGAACAGATGCTTCAAAAGCATCTGTTACTGTCATATCCGCTGGAACGGGCACTTGATCTAAAATACTTAGTTTCATTTAAGAGATCACTCCTTTAAATCTATAAAATGGTGAAATTGCTTCATGTTTTGCTTTTTCGATTGTTTCGATAAACTTTTTTAACGCTAAACTTTGTTTGTTTTCACGACGATAAATAAAAATTGTTTTAATTTCACTAAATTCTTTAGGTAAGTCATGACACTTAATTAATCCGCTCGCCTCATAATGTTCAACAGCAGAATAAGGGACATAAGCAATCCCTAAACCAGATATAACACTACCTAATGTTGTTTCAAGTGTTCCTAACTCCATTACTTTAGATGGCTTAATTCTTTCATGATTAAGCCATTCATTTAATTTTAAGCGGTAGCCACAACCATCACTAAATCCAAGAATTGGCAAATGTATAATGTCTGATATTTTTTTAAATTTAGGATCAGATATTAACACTAATCTTTCGTTAAACACTTCAATTTCATTTAAATGTTTATGACTTGTATTAATATTTTTTGTTACAAAAGCACCATCAAGTTCATAATTGATTACTTTATTTCTTAATTCTGTTGTCACCCCTGTCGATAACGTTAAATCAACACCCTTAAAATTTTTATTATATTTTGAAAGAATCAAAGGAAGTTTGATTACTGTTTCTACAGTTGCTATATCTAATTTACCTTGAGGGTTTTCACTCTCATTTAATACATCTTTCATTTCTTGTGAAATTGTCAATATTTTATTAGCATAATCAATTAATATTTTTCCTTCACTTGTTAAAATCATACCATTTTTATTTCGATGAAATAATTTAGCTGCTAGTGTTTTTTCTAATTTTTGAATCCGTGAACTTATATTTGATTGAACGTAATTTAATTTTTCAGCAGTTTTACTAATGCTTTTTTCTTCTGCGACAGTAACAAATATTTCTAAATCTCTTAAGTTCATCAAATCACCTCTTAATAGATATGATATCATAAATAATGATATTAAACATGATTTATAATCATTTTACATGATACGACTTGTAGTGTTTAATAGTAAGTAACAATAAAGAAGAAAGTAGATGATGATTAGTGAAACCAAAAAATATTTTATTGGGTGCTTTTTTAGCTATTCTTGCTAGTGCTTCATATGGAGCAATGTTCCCTGTAGCTGACGATGCATTCAATTATATCAGTCCTTATTATTTTACGCTTTACCGTTATGTTCCGGTTACGATTGTTTTAATGATTATGCTTTTATTTTTTGAAGGTAAAAAAGCATTTAAAACAGATGGACAAGGATTAATTCTTTGGATGTTCGGAA